>NZ_BAAJLP010000014.1:0-132341 GCF_057547795.1 Alteromonas sp. 4NH20-0104
GTGAACGGTTTATTTTGCCAGCTCGGTTAGCATGGTTTCCAGCGTTACCTGATCTTTAGCGAACTGACGAATACCCTGCGACAGTTTATCTGTAGCCATGGCTTCTTCGTTCATATCCCAGCGGAAGGTTTGCTCGGTTAAGGCCGCTGCGGCCGCCTTAGGTGCATCGACTGGCGCAAGCTTACGCGGCAGTGGAGCATCGTTATTGGCCAGCTCATCAAGCAGTCCCGGGCTGATAGTCAGGCGGTCACAGCCAGCCAGTTCCTGAATCTCACTGATGTTGCGGAAGCTCGCGCCCATCACAATAGTGTTATAACCGTGTTCTTTGAAGTAGTTATAGATACGGGTAACCGACTGCACGCCCGGATCGTTAGCGCCGTTAAAGTCAGCGTCTGGCTGGTCGGCTTTATACCAGTCAAGAATACGACCAACGAAAGGAGAGATAAGGAAAGCGCCAGCCTCGGCCGATGCCCGGGCCTGAGCAAAAGAAAACACCAGGGTCACGTTTGTTTTTATGCCCTGCTCTTCGAGAATGCGGGCCGCCTGAATGCCTTCCCAGGTAGCTGCGATTTTAATCAGCACCCGGCTGGTGTCGATACCCTGATCGCGGTACAAAGCCAATAAATGATTAGCTTTTTCAACCGTGGCTAAGGTGTCGAATGATAAGCGTGCATCGACCTCGGTAGACACATAACCTGGCACCTGCTCCATGAGTTTGGCACCAATTAATACCGCCAGTTTGTCTGCAGCAACGGTTGCAACATCATCGGTAGCACCCTGTCCTTTCGCCCAATTTACGGCTTCGATTGCCAGTGGACGGTACTTTTCAATTTGTACGGCTTTTAACAATAGCGACGGGTTAGTGGTCGCATCTTGTGGTTGATACAAAGCAATTGCTTCGAAGTCACCGGTATCGGCAACCACGGTTGTCATAGATTTGAGCTGTTCTAACTGGGTAGTCATAGTTCTTTCCACTCTCAATAAATTCAAAGGGTTACTAAGTTTTTCAGGCCTTGTCAGTGGCATTTAACAGCATTATGGAAACGCGTTTAACAACTTCTGTGCTGGCGATTTATTCACCGGCTATACTGTTAATATTAATTTTATATTACCTTTACATTTGCCTATTATTGATATTATCATACAATTAAAATTTATTGGCTAATTTTGTTAGCAGTGAGTGGAATAAAAAATATGTCTCGTTATACATTAGGGCTGGATTATGGTTCTGATTCAGTCAGAGCCCTTTTGGTAGATGTTACTACCGGCGAAGAGCTGGCCAGCCATATGGTGAATTATCCCCGCTGGGCGCAGGGCCGTTATTGCGAGCCGGCGAAAGACCAGTACCGCCAGCACCCTCAGGACTATGTGGATAGCCTGATCGAAGTGGTGAATGCGCTGTGGTCGAAAGTACCCGCTGGCACGGCAGATAAAGTTGTGGGGATGAGCTTTGATACAACCGGTTCTACCCCGGTAGCTATTAATGCCGAAGGTCTGCCTCTGGCATTAACTGAAGAATTCAGTGAAAACCCCAATGCGATGTTTGTGTTGTGGAAAGATCACACCTCGCTAAAAGAAGCAGGTGAAATTACCAAGGCTGCCAACAACAACGATGTGAATTACCTGTCTTATATGGGCGGTATTTACTCGTCGGAGTGGTACTGGGCTAAAGCCTTGCACATTTTCCGTCAGGATCCGGCAGTTAAAGCGGCTACCTACAGTTGGGTAGAGCACTGTGACTGGATGACGGCACTAATGTGTGGCACCACGCATCCTTCGCAGTTACAGATGGGCCGCTGTGCTACCGGGCATAAATTAATGTGGAACGAAGCGTGGAACGGCTTCCCGCCGAATGATTTCTTCGTCTCGGTAGATCCGCTGTTAGATGGCCTGGTAGATACCCTGAATCCCGCTACCCAAACCAGCGATCAGGTTGCCGGTGAATTAACCGCGGAATGGTCAGACAAACTGGGCTTACCGGCTGGCATTAAAGTGGGTTATGGCGCTTTCGATTGTCATATGGGGGCAGTTGCCGCTAACGTGCGTGAAGGTGTTCTGACCAAAGTAATGGGAACGTCTACCTGCGATATTACCGTGACCTCTTATGAAACCATTGGTGATACCTGTGTACGCGGTATTTGCGGACAGGTTGATGGTTCAGTTATTCCGGGTCTGGTTGGCCTGGAAGCTGGTCAGTCTGCATTTGGCGATCTGTATGCCTGGTTTAAAAACCTGGTGCTGTGGCCAACCAACAATTTACTACATGAGCTGGTGGAGTCGGGCGCCGATGAGCTGGTTGATAAAATTGAGTCACTTACCTTGCAGCGTTTGTCTGCGGCAGCAGCCAACCTGCCGGTAAGCGCGAAAGATATTACCGCGCTGGACTGGGTCAATGGCCGTCGCACACCGGACGCTGATCAAACCGTTTCCATGGCATTAACCGGTATTAAGATGGGCGCCGATGCGCCGCAGTTATTTAAAGCACTGGTTGAAGCCACTGCATTTGGCGCTCGGGCAATCACTGAGCGCTTCCGTGAGGAAGGTGTACCCATTAATTCAGTCGTGGTGATTGGCGGCATTTCAAAAAAATCCGATTACGTAATGCAAACCTGCGCTGATGTTTGGAATTGTCCGATTGATGTGCTGGAAAGTGAGCAGAGTTGTGCCCTGGGTGCCGCCATTATGGCTGCTGTAGCGGCTGGCGAATTCCCAACCGTCGCCGAAGCTCAGCAGGTAATGGCGTCACCTGTTTGCAAACAGTACTTACCGGATGCATCGAAAGTGGGTATTTACGATGAGTTATACCAAAACTATCAGGCCCTGGGCGATTACGTGAGCGGAGGTAAAGCATGAGCTACACCGAATTAAAACGAGAAGTGTTTGAAGCCAATATGGAGCTTCAGCGCCGTAACCTGGTGATTTACACCTTTGGTAACGTGTCGCAGGTTGATCGGGATAAGGGCGTGGTGGCTATAAAGCCTAGCGGCGTCTCTTACGATCAGATGAAGCCCGAAGACATTGTTATTGTGGATATGGAAAATAACATCGTGGAAGGCACCATGCGTCCTTCTTCTGATACCAAAACCCATACCCATCTTTACCGTGCATTTGACTCGATTGGCGGTGTAACACACACCCACTCAACGTATGCCACAGCGTGGGCGCAGGCGCGCCAGAGCATTCCTTGCCTGGGCACCACGCATGCCGATTACGTACACGGTGAAATTACCTGTACCCGCGACCTGACCGATGAACAGGTAAACGGTGACTACGAAGAAGAAACCGGGGTTCAGATTACTGATGCCTATGTGGATCGCGACCCGGCTGCAGCACCGATGGTAATCGTTGCCGGCCATGCGCCATTCACCTGGGGTAAGGATGCAGCACAATCGGTATATCACGCTGCGCTGCTCGAAGAGATTGCCAAAATGGCTTATCTCACAAGGACTTTAGACCCCAATGCCGCTGTGCTTAAGCAAGCCGTATTGGACAAACATTATTTACGCAAGCACGGTAAAAACGCCTACTACGGCCAAGAGTAACTCTACCTGCAAGCCCTTTATTAATAGAGGACAGAATTATGACTACAGTACAAAAAGAAGTTTGGTTTATCACCGGCTCTCAGCACCTTTACGGCCCTCGCGTACTTGAAGAAGTCGCAGGTAACAGTCAGGCACTGGCTGCCGGCCTGAACGAAAACAACCTGCCGGTTAAAGTGGTTTACAAAGACACCGTAAAATCTGCAGCTGAAATCCATCAGGTTTGCCAGGCGGCCAACAGCGATGCCAACTGTGTTGGTTTGATCCTGTGGATGCACACCTTCTCGCCAGCCAAAATGTGGATCGCCGGCCTGAACGAGCTGCAAAAGCCATGGTTACACCTGCATACTCAGTTTAATGCCGGTCTGCCGTGGAGCAGCATCGACATGAATTACATGAATACGCACCAAAGTGCTCACGGTGACCGTGAATTTGGTTTCATTGGCAGCCGCATGCGCAAAGAGCGTAAGGTTGTAGTGGGTCACTGGCAGAATCCAAAAACTGTGGCGCAAATCGACGGCTGGTGCCGTGCAGCATTAGGCTGGGCAGAGAGCAAGTCACTCAAAGTGGCACGTTTCGGTGACAACATGCGTAACGTAGCGGTAACCGAAGGCGACAAAGTTGCTGCGCAGATTACCTTTGGCTATGAAGTGCATGCTTATGGTTTGCAAGACTTAGCTGACGTAGTTAACAGCGTTAGCGACGGTGACGTAGCCGCTCAACTGGATGCTTACTATCAGGAATACGACGTTAGCAAAGAACTGCTGACCGATGATTATCAGCGCGATCGCCTGATGAAAGAAGCCCGCCTGGAACTGGGTATGGAGAAATTCTTCGTCGACGGTGGTTTCGGTGCATTCACCAACTGTTTCGAAAACCTGGCAGGGTTAACTGGTTTGCCTGGTCTGGCAACTCAGCGCTTAATGGCTAAAGGCTATGGTTACGGCGGTGAAGGTGACTGGAAAACAGCCGCTATGGTTCGCACTATGAAAGTGATGGCACAGGGCCTTGAGGGCGGCTGTTCCTTTATGGAAGATTACACCTATAACTTCACAGATTCAGTGGATCAGGTACTGGGTGCCCACATGCTGGAAATCTGTCCGTCTATTGCCGGCAAGAAGCCGCGTCTGGAGCTGCACCGCCACACCATTGGTGTGAAGTGTGATGTACCTCGTCTGCTGTTTGCTGCCAAAGCGGGTCCTTCCATTAACGTATCGCCAATTGATATGGGTAACCGCTTCCGTATTCTGGTTAACGAAGTTGAAACCGTGGACCAGCCAGAATCTGCACCACATCTGCCCGTTGCCTCTGCACTATGGGAACCTAAGCCAAATCTGGAAGTGGCTGCGGCCGCCTGGATCCACGCTGGTGGTGCTCACCATGCCGCATATAGTCAGGCACTGACATCAGAAGTGATTGAGGATTTTGCCGATATGGCCGGTGTTGAGACAGTGGTTATCGACAGCGATACCAACCTGCGTAACTTCAAGTCTGAATTACGCTACAACGCTGCCTATTACCAGCTGAAGCAAGGTCTCTAATCGACCTGTTGGCTCATCTGAAAGGTGAGCCAACGTCATTGTCATACCAGTCATAGTAATATAATCGCAGGTAGCTCGTGTTACATTGCGATTTTATTTTATGACTTGTACAGATTGATTAGGAGTATTCATGGTCGACTTAAGCGCTTATCAGGGGATCGTCTTTGATATGGACGGAACGCTGGTGGATTCAATGCCAGCGCACATGGAAGCATGGCGGGTTACGTGTGAACACTACGGTTATCCGTTTGACCTTGATTATATGAACTCGCTGGGCGGAGTACCCACACGGCAAACCGTTGTGGTGTTAAACGAAAAATTTGGCATGGCTAACGATCCCAGTGAAGTGGCGAAATTTAAGCGGGAAAGCTGGGAAGCCATGAACCTCGAACCGGTTGTTATAGCATCGACGATGGCGGTGTTTGATCATTACCGTCCGCACATGGCGATTGGTATTGGTACTGGTGCAGAGCGAACACATGCTGAACATTTACTCTCTGCACATGGCTTGCTCGAGCGAATTGATTCACTGGTTACCGCTACCGACGTTACCCATGGCAAGCCCCACCCCGAAACGTTTCTGACCGTCGCCAGACAAATGGGCATCGAACCCTCCAAATGCGTTGTGTTTGAAGATACTGAGATTGGTCGCCAGGCTGCTCAGGATGCGGGAATGGATTGTATTATGGTTAACGACGGCGAAATTCAGGTCTGATAAACTTGCATTTCCTATGCTAATTGTAATATAAAAGTATAAAAATTATTATAGGAATGTAAATCATGCCGTTGTTATCTTTTCCCGGGGCTCGCCCGGCGTTTTTCTCCCGCTCCGGCAAACAGGCCAAGTGGTTACTGGCCGGAGTATTAACACTGACATTTGGCTGTGCCAATCAGGTGATGGCCAATAAGCAAGGACAATCTATGACTACCACACCCAGCGCCACTATCAGCGCTTTTGGTTCGCTGAGCGATGCCACACCGGTTGAAAAAGTCACCTTAAAAAACAGCAATAATATTGAAGTTGAAGTGATCAGCTACGGCGGCATTATTACCCGTATTGTGACACCGGATGCCAAAGGCCAACCTGGTAACATCGTTTATGGAATGGAAACCATTGAAGAGTATGAAAAGGGGAATCCTTATTTCGGCGCTCTGATCGGTCGTTACGGCAATCGTATTAAAGACGGTAAGTTTACGTTAAACGGCACTGAGTATCAGCTCGCCACCAATGATGGTGATAATCACCTGCACGGTGGGGTACAGGGCTTCGATAAGAAAGTCTGGAAAATGGAACCTTTCGCGACGGCAAACAGTGCCGGGGTTACCCTGACGCTGGTTAGTCCGGATGGCGACCAGGGGTACCCGGGCGAACTGACTACCGAGGTCACTTACAGGCTGACCAACAACAATACGCTGGATATGCAGTTTATTGCGACTACCGATAAACCGACCGTAGTGAATCTGACCCAGCACTCGTATTTTAATCTGGCTGGCAAAGGCACTATTTTAGATCACGAGTTACAAATCAACGGTAAATATATCACGCCGGTGGACGGTGGCCTGATCCCCACGGGTGAATTAGCGCCTGTGGCCGGTACGCCTTTTGACTTCACTTCTGCCAAAGCCATTGGTCGCGACATCGAGGCTGACGATGAACAACTCGCGCTAGGTAAAGGTTATGACCACAACTACGTGTTAAAAGAACAGGTAGATAGTGAACTGATTGAAGCGGCTACCGTTTATGAGCCAACTTCAGGCCGTGTGCTGCGCGTGCTGACAGAAGAGCCAGCGGTGCAATTCTATTCAGGCAATTTCCTGGAAGGGGCGACCAAAGGGTTTGGGCAGCAGCATATTTTCCGTGGTGCGTTGTGTTTAGAACCGCAGCATTCTCCTGACTCACCTAATCAGGCTGACTTCCCCAGCACTACTTTGTTGCCCGGTGAAGTTTACTCAACCCGTATCGTATACGCCTTTGAAACAAAATAAGCCTTTGCTGAGTGCTTAATCGAAACACCCGCTTCGCTGCGGCTGTTCTGTAACCAGATAGAGAGAGAAATCATGATGACAAAGTCGCTGAAACGACTGGGTATTAGTCTGTTGGTAATGACTTCCCTTGCCGGGTGTAACAGCACTGACAATAAAGCCGTCAGTGAAACCAAAGCCAGTGTTGCGACTGAAGCATCGGGCATTTTTACCAATCCTTTGTTTCCTAATGGCGCGGATCCATGGCTGGAATACTGGGACGGTAACTATTACCTGACCACCACCACCTGGACGTCGCAATTAGTGATGCGTAAGTCACCGACACTGGCCGGTCTGGCTGATGCCACGCCCGTCAATGTCTGGTCGTCAACCGACCCGGAGCGGTGCTGTAATTTTTGGGCGTTCGAGTTTCACCGCCTGAAGGGGCCAAACGGCTATCGCTGGTACATGATGTACACCGCCGGGCAGGACGGTACGCTGGATTACCAGCACCTCAATGTGTTGGAAAGTGTTGGCGACGATCCCATGGGACCATACCAGTACAAAGGCGCATTAATGCCTGAAGTGTGGAACATTGATGGCAACTATCTGGAATACAACGGCAAGCTCTATGTGATTTATTCCCAATGGCGTGGCGACACACAGCTCAATATCATTGCGGAAATGGAAAACCCCTGGACGCTGAAAGATCAGGAGCACACGGTACTGACTACGCCGGAGCTGGATTGGGAAATCAGCGGTCGCAAGGTAACCGAAGGCGCAGAAATTCTGCAGCATAACGGTCGTACCTTCATGACTTATTCAGCCAGTTTCTGTAATACGCCGGATTATAAGCTCGGGTTATTGGAGTTAACCGGTAACGATCCAATGAATCCGGACCACTGGACCAAATCACCGGAGCCTGTTTTCAGTCGTACCGAAACGGTATTCGGCCCGGGTCATAATGGCTTCTTTACCTCACCGGATGGCAGTGAAGACTGGTTGGTGTATCACGGCAATGACTCTGTTGAGCATGGCTGTAGTGCTACCCGTTCACTGCGGGCGCAGAAATTTACCTGGTCTGAGAGTGGCGAGCCGCAATTTGGTGAACCAATAACACCGGGCGTGGAAGTAGCGCCACCATCCGGTGAAAACGGCCCGCTGGTGACTCGCGTGCAGGGACAGCGTTATCAACTGGTTAACGCAACCAGTGAGCTTTGTCTGGATATCTCGCCGGACCCTGAAGACAACCGTGCAGTACAGCGCCAGTGCGCAGGTACTAATGGCCAGTGGGTACTGGATTCAACCACCGATGGCTTTATCAGACTGGCGAACCGGGAAGACAGCAAGTTCCTTGAGGTCGCAGCCTGTGCCACGGCCGATAACGCCCGTGTGCAGTCAGCGGCATGGCGCAACAACTATTGCCAGCAGTGGAAAGTAGCCGCCGGGATTGACGGCAATGTCACCCTCACTAACCGTTATTCGGGCAAACCACTGGCAGTCGCTGGTTGTTCCGCCTCGGCTAACCAGGCGGTATTACAACACAATACCGACAGCGCCTGTAACCAGTGGCAACTACGCCCGGTGGGTGAAGTGGCCCTGATGAACCAGCAAAGTGGTAAGGCCCTGGCAGTCAACGGTGACAATAATATTGAACAGCAGGCTTTTGATTATCAGGCTGAGCAAAGCTGGTTATTTGTACCCACCGATACGGGCTATTTGTCGCTGAAACAACAAGCCGACAGCGAACTCTGCGTCGGTGTGGATGCAAACCAGGTAGTGCCTGGTGCCAATGTCAGTATGGTCAGTTGCGATGAGAAAACGGCGCAATGGCGTTTAACACCGAAAGACGGTGGCGGCATGATGTTGTTTAACCGCTATACGCGTTTGCCGCTGGGCTTAACCGATTGCGGCCTGGCTGAAGGCACTAATATTGCGCAGCAGCCTGATTTGGCAACACGCTGTCAGATTTTCCATCTGCGTGAGCCACAGTAAGTAATAACGATTATAGAAAAGCGTTGTACAAAGGGGGAGTACCGAGTAGGGCGGTGCTCTCCCTTCTTTCTTTGTAAGAGTAAATGTATGACCCTGCATGATTTTCTGCCGTTTTACTGATACGCTTAAAGAAGTTAAGGGTTATCCAGGGAAAGGCATGCGCCGTTTTATTAAAGCCTCCGTTATTACTGTCATCGCTGTCATCATTACCGGCTGTGTGATTAATGTCACGCCGGGCAATCTTATTTATCAGTCGGCCAAAACCGAAAAGCTCAACCTTACCCGTTTCAAGGAACAGGCTTTTAAGGATGATATGTCGGTTGCACTTAAAGCGGTAAGCCTGACCAGCGAGCAGGGACATACCCTGCGTGGTATTCAGGCACTTTATCATGGCGCCAAAAGTAATATTTTGTTGTTTGGTGGCAACGGCATGACGATAAATGAGTCGGCCAATATTGTGCATCGGTTCGGTGCGATACCGGCCAATGTTATTTGGTTTGATTACCCGGGGGCGGGGATCAGTGACAAACCCGTTAAACTCGACCCTGAAGCGATGATGACTGACGCGCTGGCCATTTATGATTTTGCTGCCGAGAAGCTACGCAATGATAAGCCTTTTATTGTTCATGGCATCGAATTAGGCAGTGCCGTGGCGGCCAACATTGCTTTGCAGCGTAACCCGGATGGGCTGGTACTTGAAAAGCCCATTGTTAACCTTTCACAACTTATCAACGATAACTCACCGGGATGGTCCGGCTGGTTTACGCGGATAAAACTATCGCCAAAACTGGCTGCCGTCGACAACGCTTATCAGGTAGGCAGTTACAGAGGCCCACTGTTAATCCTGGTAGGAGAGAAAGATTTAACCACGCCACCTAAATACAGCCAGGTACTGTATCGCGTTTCGCCCGCCGAGAATAAAAACCTCGTGGTGGTGGAAGGCGTTGGTCATGACAAGCTGATGAAGAGCCCCATCGCTGTGGATGCCTATAAAACTTTTGTGGCCGGACTGTAAGCACTTAGCTGGTTCAACTGCAGGTGTAAAAATCTGTCAGAGGAACACGGCACACGCCGAATAGTGGTCGCACCGCCCTACATTAGCTGATAATCTAACCGCCAGGTAAGCAATCGCCCCTTGTCGCTTAAGACAGGTGGATTTACGTTGGAATATGGAAATAACACATGGCATTTAACGGCAAAGTCGAAGTGACGCCATCACAATTTGTCGCAGGTAACGCAGAAACGCGTTCAGAGGAAGAAGCCAAAAAGCTGCAGAAGCAAAAGTGGTTAGTTTTAAGCGTCACTTTTGTGGTTGTTTTTGCCGCCGCTTTAGCCTGGATTTGGTCTCGCTCAGAGATTTATCAGAGTCAGGCTATCGTTCATTTTAGCTATGCCCAGCAACATAACACCGATCAAAGCACCGTCCCGGTTGAGCAAATCACGCTGAATAATCAGCGTCTCACCAGTAACCGCGTGTTTAACGGTCTGAGTGCAAGATTATTAGCCTACGATTCATTATCGCTTAGCCCGGAACAACTGGCCGCTATGTTAAGCACAGAGGCCAATACCAGCAGTCGTATCATCAGTTTGTTTGCTACCGGTGAAGACCAAACGGTATTAAAACCGGTACTCGAACAATGGCTAAGCCTTTATCTGCAGCAGCTTTCCGCAGAGACCATCGCGAATACTGAAGAAACCATCAGCGCAGAGCAGGAAAAGATGCTCGCGCTGGAAGACAAAATAACCGCCCAACGGGCAGTCGTGCAGGCCTTTGGTGAAGAAAATAATATTGTTTCACTGGAGCGTGACGAAAACCGCGTTCTGGCGAAAATTAAAAGTAAAGGGGCTGCACTGGATGAAGCGGAGTCCATGCAGGCCGAGGCTGAGGCCGAACTGGCTACGGTCCGTCAGAGTATTGCCAATGGTGAAATGGTTTTTCACCCTACCGATAAAGCACGCATGGATGGCCTTTATGCCGTTATCGCTGAAATCCAGTCGGAGCTGGCAGAGCTGGCGGAAAACTTCACGCCTACTTACATGGATATGGATCCGGACATCGTTGGGAAAAAGCGCAAGCTTGAGGAACTAAGGAACAACTACGATAAAACGGTGGCGGAAAGCCAGCAGCGCTACCTGGAAGAGCTCAAACGAACAGTGACTTCTTCCCAGCAGAAGCAACAGCAGTTGGAAAACGAACTTAAACAACTGTCGCTTGATGCCCAGGCTTTTAATCAGAAACTCGAGGAATACGCCCGTCTCGACGGTGCTCTGGAGCAGTTACAACTACAATCGCAGACGCTGCGGGATCAACTGGTACAAGCAGAGGTGCAAAAGCCTATGCAGCCCACCATTAATATTCTGGAGCAACCCTTTGAACCGGACTTCCCCATAGCGCCACATTACTGGCGGGACTCTGCCATAGCGCTGGCGGTAGCGATTATTCTTGGTTTGCTGGCATTGCAGCTGTTCAGCTCGATTCATCGCCAGCAAGCTCCTGCGCCGACCTTTACCAGTTATAATGTGGTGCCTAACCAGGGGCTGACACTGGAGCAGCAAATGGCCGCTCATCAGGCGCTTGAACAACAAAAGGTCTCTCAGCTGGGTCATCAGCAGGCACCCATGCAATTAGGCCATGAATCACCGGTAAGCAATGCCCGGCTGCTTAGCGAAAAAGATTGTCATGGGCTTTACCGGGCCGCTAACCGGGACGGTAAAGTCGTTATTGCCTTGTTGCTTAGCGGGGTGGCACCAGAGGAATTACCTGAAGTGCGTTACCAGGACGTGCTGGTAGAAAAGGGCGCACTTAAGGTCTACGGTGATTTTGCCCGGACCCTGGACCTGACCAATGAGTGCATAGGCTTATTGTGCGAGTCAGAAAGCGACCCTGAAGCAACGGTATTGAGTAGCCGTCTGGACGCCAGTCAGTTAGACCAGATGATCATTAACGTTGCACACGACGCCGGACTGCCATACCCGGATCAGTTCTCAGTGGCTGCGTTACGCCATACCTACCTGACATTTTTAGTCGCGCAGGGCGCGCGTCTCAATGACATTGAACAGACGGCAGGTTTTGTCTCGCCGGCAGAGCTCGGCTTGTACCGGCAGGTCAATCGCAATGGTAATGTGGTGGACATCGACAGCCTGGAAACCCGCTACCCGCTGGCCTAACCAGTAAACTATGCTTACTGCTGGCAGCCGCTGGTAAAATACCCACTAAGCATTGCTGGTAGTGTCGGGCAGGGCTCATATACAATGTAGTCCTGTTCGTTTTATTCCGGCAATGCTTTGCATAATTCTGTTTTAGCCCTGCGCCAGCGAGAGCTGGTTCATTCAACCCGCCCGTTTCTGGCCCGCGGTGGCAAGGTCGTACGCTGTGACGACTGTTTGCTTCCAACCGCCAATTGTATTTGTGAGTATGTGCCAGAGCCGCAGGCAAACAGTGCGTTTGTGTTTTTGATGTACAAAGGCGAATGTTACAAACCAACCAATACGGGGCGACTGATTGCCGATGTGGCAAAGGTGAACTACGCCTTTACCTGGCATCGCACCGAACCATCCGCTGAGATTTTGGCGTTGCTAAACAACCCGGTCTATCAGCCGTTTATTATTTTTCCTCACGAATACGCGGAGCCTGCACGGCGGGTCCACGCAGTGCCGGCTAATAATAAAGTACCTTTGTTTATAATGCTCGACGGCACCTGGCGCGAGGCGCGCAAAATGTTTCGCAAAAGTGAGTATTTGCAGCAGATTCCGGTACTGGGTATTCAGCCTCAAATGCAATCAGAGTATAAGTTGAGGGAAGCGGCTCATGCGCATCAGTTATGCACCGCAGAAGTTGGCGTGGAAGTATTAAAACTAGTTGGCGAAGAGCAGGCGGCTCAGACCCTGGCCCATTATTTTAATGTCTTCAGGCACTTTTATGTTAAAGGTAAACCGCACCTGACTGACCATCTGAGTGCCGGTGAGTTGGGCTTGAGCGAATAAAAAAAGCGCGACCAGTCACTGACCGCGCTTTTATCCGCAACGAACCTGCTTATTTCAGCTCTGCAACCAGAACCGACTTAGCTGGCAACACGAGTTCGTCAAGGTCACTGCTGAATGATGCGGGTTTCACTACTTCCTTGGCGGCAAACGTATTTTTAGCCGTTATCGCATCAGCCGTCAGAATTTGACCGACCAGTGAAGAAAAATCACCGTTGTTTAACGTCAGTGCCACCTCAGCTTCATTGGCTGGATCTAAATTAACCAGAGCAATATACACCTTGCCATCCTGGCCTTTCGCAATAGAGGCGGTGACGGCCGGTAACGATTGGTCGCCCTGTTCATACTCGCCACTGTTAATGGTGAATGGGATTGACGTGGCATCCTGAAACACCTTGTACATACCATAAACATGATAGGTCGGTGTTAGCAGCATATCTTCACCAGCGGTCAGAATCATGGCCTGCAGTACATTGACCATTTGCGCGATATTGGTCATGTGCACCCGATCGGCATAGTGATGAAACAGGTTAAAGTTTACCGCGGTTAATACCGCATCACGCAGGGTGTTTTGTTGATATAAAAAGCCGGGTTCTCGGTCTGGTTCGGGGTCATACCAGGTACCCCATTCGTCCACATAAAAGGCCAGTTTGCCGTCAGGGTCGTTGGCATCGAGTTTCGCGATATTATCGCTGAGGTATTTATCCATTCGATAAGTACGCTCCATGGTTTTAAACCAGTCCGTTTCGGTAAACTCAGTGGCATGCCCTTTATTCGACCAGTCGCTGTTAGGCAATGTGTAAAAGTGATAACTGATGCCGTCCATATTGCGTTCAATACTGGCGCTTAATACATCTGTCCACTTCGTATCTTCGGTATGCCCCCCGCTGGCCACCAGTTTAGGCTTTTTACCCGGTGGGGTTTTGATAAAGGTGGCGAACTGGTTATACAGGTCAACGTAATACTCCGGCGACATGTGGCCACCACAGCCCCAGCTTTCGTTTCCAATACCAAAATAGGCGATGTCCCAAGGTTCTTCGCGACCATTGGCCCGGCGTTGATTGGCCAGTGTGGAGTTTTTGTCTGAGGTCATGTATTCGACCCACTCAGCCATCTCACGCACGGTGCCACTACCCAGGTTGCCATTGATGTAAGCATCCGCTCCAAGCAGTTCAACAAAGTCGAAAAACTCATGGGTGCCCACGGCATTGTCTTCCTCTACCCCCCCCCAGTGAGTATTTACCTTTACCGGGCGTTCCGCCGGGTCGCCGATACCATCACGCCAGTGATATTCGTCGGCAAAACAACCGCCCGGCCAGCGCACCAGAGGAACCTGAATGTCGCGCAAGGCATTAAGAACGTCATTGCGGAAGCCTTTGGTATTGGGAATATCTGAGTCATGGCCGACCCAGATACCTTCGTAAATACCCCGTCCAAGATGCTCGGCAAACTGACCGTAGATATCCTTATTAATGGTGGCTCCTTCCTTACTGAGGTCGGCAGTGATACTTACATCATGTTGTTTGGAAACACAGCCAAACGACAGGCCAACCCCGAGCAGGGCACAGGCAACTAGTTTTAACTTCATCATTACTCCTTGTTATTTCTGCACGCCTTCAGTGGTCATAATGACGCGTTTCAGGGTGCCGTCTTGGTTGTAATATAAAGGCTCAACGGCCACCGAACGACGAAAACGACCGCCGCTTGCCTTGCCGTCTTTAGGCGGCAGTGCACCGGTGTGATAAATAAAATAGCTCTTGCCCTGGTACTCAATGATGGACTGATGATTGGTCTCAGAATTACCGGCTACTTCGTTAAGGATGCCCTTATATTCCCACGGGCCATGAATGCTTTTACTCATGGCATAGCAGATCTTCTCCGGGAACTCACAGGCATAGCTGAAGTAATAATTATCGCCCTTTTTGTGCACCCAGGACGCTTCGGTGTAATTGGGCACGTCGATGGTCTTTATCTCGCCATCAAGTTCCAGCATGTTGTCTTTGAGTTTGACGTACTTAGGCATCAGGTTGCCAAAGAACATGTAGGCATCGCCGTTTTCTTCAATAAAGATTGCCGGGTCGATATCGTCCCAGTCATTTGGCGTATGGGTTGTCATATCATCAGTAATGAGCGCTTTGCCGATAGCGTCTTTAAACGGTCCGGTAGGCGAGTCTGAGGTGGCCACACCGATAGCGAAACCGGGTTTGGTTTCATCGTGGCGGACAGTGGTGTAAAAATAAAACGTCCCGTCTTTTTCTACCATATGGGAGGCCCAGGCAAAGCCCGGTACTGCCCATTCAAAATCAACGCCTTTCATGATTGGCCCGTGGGCTTTCCAGTTCACCATGTCGGTGGAGCTATAGGCCAGCCAGTCATGCATTTCGAAAAATTTATCGTTATTAGGCGCTTCGTCATGGCCGGTGTACAGGTACACGGTGTCGTTATACACCATCGCAGCCGGATCGGCGGTAAATACATCAGTAACAATCGGGTTGTCAGCACTGGCCATAGAGGCAAACAAACAGGCGAAGGCGGTGCTTAGAAGTCGTTTTCTCATGATGATCCTTAAAGATTACGAGTGTCGAAGAAACGAAAAAACCGCTACCTGAGAACAGGTAGCGGTGTATAGCTTAAGTGCAAGCCTTACTCAGGACGTTGCGAGTTGTAGATTTGCGTAACATCAGTTGCCGTCAGGGCATCATCAAAGATGTACAGCTCATCGATTTGACCGTTGAAAGCTGCATCCCAGAAGTTTGCGCCAATCGTAAAGGACGTAACCGGAGCCGGTGTAAACACATCCGGGAAGTTCTGACCTGCAAAGCCTTCTTCACCATTGATGTAGATACTCATAGCACCCTGATTATTAACCATTACCATGTGGTACCAGGTGCCGGTTTCCAGGGCCTGGTCGGTAAAGGCGTCGTACCAGGCAGTACCAGACCATACCATGGCATTGGTAGAGGCATGGTGACCACCTGGGATCATGCTGATCCAGCTATCGCTATTGGCATAGCCAAATACCACTGGGGTATAGTTGGCGAGCGAAGCGGCGTTAAACCAAACCGAGATAGCGTAGGAGTTATCTTTAATCAGGTCAGCAGCCAGCTGCACGCCATAGCTACCATCCATATCCAGCGCTCTGCCTACAATTCCGTCAGTAAAGGCTGCTTCACCGCCTGCCTGTTCGATAGTGGCACCGGTTGGTGTACCGGAACTTTGCTGGCCGGTTGCATCAGACAGGTCATCGTTATCAAAACTATAGTGAACTACCGGATCCGGCAGACCCAGTGCACGTACATTGACTTCGAAAGTTTTGCTGACACTTTCGCCTTCTAAGGTGATGGTGGCGGTTAGCACCACCAGGGCATCGTCTTCACCATTAGCGGGACGGGTCACTTCACCTTTAGTGCTAATCACATCCGGGTTCGAAGAGCTCCAGCTTATGGCTGACGCGTATGGGCCTGAGGGGCGCATTGGCAGATCAGCAATAACCGCGGTAGTGTCGCCCAGATCGAGTAATTCAGCGGCCGATGCCAGCAGTTCAGCTGTCGACAGTGGCGTAACGTCGAGGTTTTTGATTTCACCTGCGGTTAATGCCGTGTCATACAGTTTCACTTCATCAATCATACCGTTGAAAGGTACATCAAATGGGTTTACGCCCAGGGTGAACACGCCTTCGTAATCGGTAAACATATCCGGCAGACCATTGGCCTCACCGGCCAGTTCGCCATCAATATAAATACGTACAAAGCCATTGCTAACGGAGAACGCTACGTGGGTCCAGGTATCCAGTTGCATAGGCACACCAGAGATACCGTCAAACCAGGGGTTACTGCCTTTCAGTACAGAGTTACTCCACAACATAATGTTGCTGTCCCAGCTTTGCGGTACCAGACTCATCCAGCCGTTTTCACCAACATCCCCAAAGAATGCCGGGGTGAACAAGTTCAGCGACTGTGCATTGAGCCACATCGATACCGTGTAGTTATAGGAGTTAATAAAGCTGTCTGGCAGACGCACCCCATTGCTGCCATCAAACATGGCAGCCTGACCCATCTGGCCTTCAACGAAGTTGACAGTACCTTCGGTATCGGGACGCATGCCGGTTGCAGTAGCTGCCGCATAGGTGCCAGTTTCGTCAGCCAGGTTGCCGTCGAATGAGTAGTGGGCAATACGGTTAAAGGGCACCTGAGCCGGGATCACAATGGTGTAAGTCTGAGTTTGCGACATACCGTTGAGGGTAGCGGTGGCGGTTAAGGTCACCTCGGTATCGCCAGAGCCAACATTAGGACGGGTTACCACGCCAGTGTAGCTGGCATTCGGCAGTTCAGGCTCACCTTTGACTTCAATATAATCCGGGTGACTGCTGGTCCAGGTGATGTCGGCACCTTTTGCACCAATTGCTGGCAGGGTTACGTCTACGGTGGTTTCTGCAGGGAATGAGATGGCAGCCAGTGCATTAGTCAATGCTGTGGCATCATCGTTTTCCAACAGTTTACTCCCCCAGATTGCCACACCTTCTTCATTTACTGCAGTAAAGGTTGGTACAAACTGGCCGTGGTTTTCGTTGTACTGCCATGAGGATACCCCTTTAAAGGTGCCTCGACCGTCGAGATACAAACGCACTGTGTTATCCGCTTCGTAGTACCATTTACCGGTTACGTCGCCGCTAACAATATTGTAGTCTTCCAGGGTAATGTAGGTAGAAACCTTTGCCTCACGGTCGATATCGGAGCCGTGGTTAATCAGTTTGAAGGTACCAAACAAATCGGTTTCATCAGCAATATTATCGCCTTGAACCGGCACATAACGGTGCGGTGCTACGACCAGCCAGCCATCTTCATTAACGAACATTTCATGAACGCGCACGTTATGAAATTCACCAGAACCCGGGAAGCGGGTATGGAAGATAACAAAGTATTTACCGGTTTCTTCATCATAATAGGCTGAGTTATGTCCTGGTGCCATGTAGCCGTTATCGCTACCGGCTTCACCCGGGTTCACATCAAACAGGAATCCGCCCATGACCTTATTGCCATACTGCTCTATGGAAGACCAGCCGCCCGATGCGCCAATCATGTCCTGACCCAGGCTGTCTACAAATGGGCCGTCAGGATTGCGTGAACGGGCAATACGCATATTGTAGCCATCAGCGTTGTTATACCCACCAAAAGAGGTGAACAGATAGTAGTAATCACTTTCAGGGCTGTAAATCATATATGGCCCTTCAATGGCGCTATAGAAGCCACCCATGAGTTTGGTGCCGTAGCCCTGGTCTGGCAGTGCCATACCGGTTTGTGGATCCATTTCCATGATCCAGATACCACCGGAATAAGACCCGTAAACCATCCATAAGCGGCCTTCTTTGTCGAAAAAGACATCCGGGTCGATGGCATTCGGATGCACATTACCGTCGTAGTCTTCGCCATTGATGCCTGGGTTTTCTGCACCCACATGACCAGTGGTCAGGATCAGACCTAAGTCTTCATAAGGACCGTCAATATTGTCTGATACGGCTACACCCAGATAGGAACGGGATACACAGTTACCGGTATCGGGCAGCGCACAGTGATTGTAATAAAAGTAGTAACGGCCGTCGCCTAGCTGGATAACGTCCGAAGCCCAGGAACCAATATTGCCGCCTACCCAGTCAATGCCCTCAGACACTTCAGATGGATAAGTATTAAATAGTGGCGTATTAGCCGCGGCATCTTCGTTATTGGCGGCACCGGGATTTAACTGAGTCCAGTTAACTAAATCGGTTGAGCTGGCATAGGCCATATGAGAACCGAAGATATAGAAAGTGCCGTCGTCCAGACGAATAACAGAAGGATCGTGAACGCCCACTTCACTAAACGTAACACCAGTTGGAAAAGTCGGATCTGTAACACTCACAGGGGGTTCATTTTGAGGGGCCTCAACAACACCTTCAACTTTTTGTTGTGTTCCGTCTCCGCATCCACCGAGTACGGCAGAAATACTCACGGCTAACAACACTTTGTTCCATCTCATGGTTAAACCTCATCAAAGTAATATTGTATGACTAATTTAATATATCAAACAGTGTATACTATGTAAATCTGTTGTTAATAGTTAAATTTCGTAAATCAATCTAATTGATCGTAATTAATTGATTATTATATGTAAATTTTTGACTATTCAGCACTTGACTGTTAATTAAACAGTCTTGTCAATCCGGTTTGTTAAGAAATGTTAATAGATTTAACAGACTTTGTTGACACCGATTAAATCATACAATAATATCTATCGTAATCTAATCGTCCTGTTACGAAAATTAATATTTTTTTACTTTGCAGTTAACACAACTTATACAAAGGTTACTGTCAGGAGCTTGCTCGGCTCCCAGTAATGGAGGTTTACCGTATGTTTAAAAGAAAGCAACTAGCAACAGCAGTCATATTTGCGTTGGGCAGCACTCTTCTCCACGCACAAGAAGCTGATAATGCACAGGAAGAAACACCAGAAGATGTAGAGGTTATTGAAGTCTCCGGTATCCGCGCTAGTTTGAATAAAGCCATCAACATTAAGCGCCAGAATTTACAAATAGTAGACGCGATTGTGGCTGAGGACATTGGTAAATTTCCTGATAATAACGTGGTTGAAGCGCTGCAAAGGGTAACCGGGGTTCAGGTTACCGACAGGGCGTCGGGTGAAGTAAATACGGTTACCATTCGAGGTCTCTCTGATGTAACGACAACGGTAAACGGAAGAAATATTTTTACCTCCACAGGACGCTCAATAGCGTTAGCTGATATTCCTGCCGCCTTGCTGCAAAGCGCCAGTGTTTACAAAACACGCTCTGCTTCCCAACTCGGTAGCGGCCTGGCCGGGCAAATTGATGTACAAACCCAACGACCTTTCGACTTCGACGGTTCCAAAGTGGTTTTAGCAGCAAGAGCCATTGAGCAGGAACAGGCAGACTATTACGATCCAAATGTCAGTTTATTGATGAGTGATCGTTGGGAAACGGATTTTGGTGAAGTAGGTGCACTGATCAACGTCGCCTACGCCCGCACGCGGTTCCGCGATCAAAGTATCACGGCGGGTGCCATGTTGCCGTACTTCACTAAAAACGCGCCTGAGCCTTATGACATGCTAACCCGCATTCCGTCGACATTCTGGACGCCAGGTATGGAAGAAGGCCTGCCTTTTGCGGCGGGCTCAACGCTGGATGTTAACGGTGTTGACTCGGAATACTACTTGTCGCGGGATGCAATCTTCGGCGTTGATTCCTATGGTGATCGCGAACGACCTGCGGTAAGTGTGTCATTCCAGTGGGCACCAAATGATTGGTCTGAGTATTTGTTCGAGGCCTTTTACAATGGGTTCAGAACCGATAATCAAACCACGATGTTCTTTAAAAACGTAGAGCACACGTATTTATTGGATCCCACTACACCGCTAAATTTGTATGAAGGGACCAATATTGTTAAGTCCGGCTCAGCATTGGATTCACAAAACATCGGTAATAATTTTACCAGTGGTGACTTTTTCACAGGTAAAACCGATGGCTTTTTATACGCCCTTGGCGGTAACTGGTATCTCAGTGACGACTTCCAGGTTAAGTCTGAAGTTATCTATCAGACCAGCGAATACACCAATATGTTCTTTGCTATGCGTGGCGTGCCGCAATACCTGACTGGCACACTGAACTTTGATTTTAACGCCGGTGGCGGTATTCCAGGATTAGAAATTGTCGATAATCCTGATACGGCCATTGATGAGTCAGACGTGACTAACCGCGCTCTGTGGCAGACTGATGGTCTGTTTGACAACTCATACCGTGGCGAAGGCGACGCCCTAACCTTTAAGGTAGATGCTGAGCAATTTGTCTCCTTTGGTCCCATCGAGAAGATCAAATATGGTCTGCGCTACGATAAGCGTACGGCTGAAGATTACGATTATTTAGGCCCCGGTGGTAATGAAGGTCTGTCATTGGCCGACTTACCAGACGGTTTCACCTATATTAACAGTGATTTCTTTGACGGCAGAGCCAATTTCCCGAACAGCTGGGCGGCGGTAGATGCTAAATATCTGATGGCTAACCGCCAGGACATTCGCGCTTTGCATGGTTATGACGATGTCACCGACCAAACGCCTACCATCAACTTCGATATTGAAGAGGTTTCAACAGAAGCCTACATCGAAGCCGACTTTATGACAGAGCTCGGTGGTAAAACACTGGATGGTCAGATAGGGGTACGGGTAGAGCGTGCCGAGCGTGATATGGCGTTCTTTGATGCAGAAGGCAACCTTACCGGCAGTGGTGAAGGTTCAAGTACTTCGGTACTCCCGAGCTTTGTTGTGCGCTATCATCTTGCCGACGACCTGTTAGCGCGTTTCGCTTATACAGAAACCGTCAGACGCCCGGATTTTGCAGCACTTAACCCTACCATTAATTATGGATCTAACCTGACTGGCCTGGAATTAAAAACATCAACACAGGGTAACCCCGACCTGGGGCCGGTAGAGTCTGTCAACCTGGATCTGTCTCTGGAATGGTATTTCTCACCACAAAGCTCTGTTTATGCAGCCTGGTTCCAGCGTGACATCGAAGGGTTTGTATTTGACTCTAAGAGAAAAGTAACACTGCAGGGGCCTGAAGATGAACAGCCTACCGAATACGTACTGACTCAGCCCGGTAATGCTTCTGATGGTTCTTTATCCGGCCTTGAGTTAGGGCTGGTATATTTCCCGGATAATCTGCCTGAAGCTCTGGATGGCTTAGGTGTTCAGGCGAGTTACACAATGCTTGATTCGGAGCAGGATATCCCGGAATTTGAGGTTGATGAAAACGGCGAAATCTACATTTCCCGGATACTGTCCCGCAGCATGTTTGCAGTGTCGGATAAATCCTACAGCGTAGTGGCTATTTACGAGAAAGATGATTTCGACATGCGCTTATCTTATGTATGGCGTGAAGATTTTCTGAATAACTACGAAGCGGCGATTTTTGCTAATCCATTAGGCGTTTACCGTCGTCCGGAACAGAGCTTAAACTTCCAGATGAGTTATGATGTCAGTGAAAATCTGATGCTGACCTTCGACGCTACCAATCTGACGGATGAAATTTACCAAAGCTATTATCAGTATCCAACAACCAATAACTTTGGCAGCGCTATTATCAGCCGAACTTTCGCGGTGGGAATGCGTTACAGCATGTAACAACTTGCATACCTGACGTTATGAAAGCCCGATATATTATCGGGCTTTTTTGTTAATAGTATGTACATGATTAATGTTAATAGTTTCAGTCGCTAACAAATTCCATAACCGGAATATCATAATACGGCTTGTTTAAATTGTATGATGATAGTATATTTGCTATTAACATTTGGTTTGCAAATGCCGCAAATCGAGGGCTAAATTAACGGCCCTTTATCTATTTCAAACAGCCTGAATCGGTAAGGCTGCAAGTCGGAAGCGTAGTGGTATGGTTTCACAAAAGTTAACCCGGTTAGAGAAGATAGGCTTCGGCGCCGGTGATATGGCGGTAAACGTCGTAATTTCTTCGATGATGTTGATCATCACATTTTTCTACACTGACGTGTTTGGCTTAAAACCCTCAGATATGGCATTGATGTTTCTGCTGGTGCGTATTCTGGATGCGGTAAGTGACCCCCTGATGGGCATGGTTACCGACCGTTACACCAGTCGCTGGGGGCGCTATCGTCCGTATTTCCTGTTTTTATCGGTGCCCTTTGGTATTTCGGTCTTTCTGACGTTCAGTACCCCGGATGTGGATTATAACGCCAAGCTGGTGTGGGCTTATTCCACCTATATCTTCGTGACTTTGATGTTTACTGCGGTGACCATTCCGTATATCTCGTTGATTGGTGTTATGACATCCGATCCGAAAGAAAAACTATCGGCTAATGGCTATCGTTTGTTCTTCGCCAAGGTTGCGGCTTTTATGGTTACCATCATTGTGCCTTGGATGGCCGGCGCTGATTACTGGGAAGGGAATCTGGCCGCAGGCTATCAAACGGCAATGGGCCTGATGGCCGGCCTGGCCGTTGTAATGTTCCTGTTTTGCTTCTTTGCCACAACCGAACGTCTGGAACATGAGGTAGAAGAGAAGCCCTTCAGAGAACAACTGTCGCTATTATTAAAGAACGATCAGTGGTTAATTTTGTGCGGTGTGTGCGTGTTAGGAACTACCGGGTACGTAGTGCGTGGTTCGGTAGCACTGTATTATGCTAAATACTACCTTGGTGGTGATGCCGGCTTACAGTCTATGTTTCTGTCTACTGGCGTGGGCGCCGCTATTCTGGCCATGGTTGCCTCAACCTGGATCACCAAACGCTACTGTAAAGTTAAGCTATTCCGTTTCAGCCAGATGGCGGTCGGCGTACTGAGCCTGCTGATGTACTTTTTGGTGGGGCCCAATGATGTGGCGCTGGCCTTCATTCTGTTTTTCCTGATCAGCTTCGTGGTCGATTTGCACGCACCAATTTTCTGGTCAGCCATTGCTGAGGTCGTGGATTACGGCGAAAGCAAAACCGGTAAACGAGTGGCCGGCCTGGCATTCGGCGGCATTTCATTTTGCCAGAAAGCGGGTATGGGTGTTGCCGGCGCGCTGGTGGGCTGGTTACTGGCTTATTTCGAATATGAAGCGTCTGCCCAGCAAAGTGAATTTACGCTAATGGGGATTGTGCTGATGCTGACCATTATTCCCGGCGTTTTCCATTACCTGGTGGGCTGGTTAATGAATCGCTATAAAATCACCGATGACGAATATAAATCACTGTCGGCAGTGGTTCAGGCAAATCGCAAAGCGGCGATAGTCAGTGGTGACGTACAACTGGACGGTACCAGTCAACCCAAGGCCGATATGGCGCCTGGTGTGAAGTAACGTCGCAGGACATGCAACGGTTACCCAAACGCTTACAGAAGCGACGCCGGGTCTGGCTGGTGCTCAACCAGCCACCGGCGACCGCCGCTTCTTCGGTCAGGCGAACGGGATTAAACAATACAAAAATGGCGAAGCGCTATGAAGATAAATACAGTTAAACACTGGGGTCTGGCGCTGTGCGTCAGTGCCGCACTGGCAGGCCTTAACGGCTGCAGTCAACCTGCTAATCAGCAAACTCCTGAATCGACAACTCTCACCGACAGCGTGGCTGAACAGCACCCCATGTCGGCGGCAGACGCGAGCCTGTTTGATTTACAGCAGGTCAGGATAACCGATGGCCCGTTTGCCCATGCGATGCACACCAACGTAAATTACCTGCTGGCCATGGAGCCTGACAGGTTGCTCGCACCTTATTTACGTGAAGGTGGTCTGGAGCCGAAAACCGATTCTTATGGCAACTGGGAGAATTCAGGGCTCGACGGGCACATTGGCGGACATTACGTGTCGGCACTCAGTCTGGCCTATGCTGCCACCGGCGATCAGGCGTTATTAAGTCGCCTCGAGTACATGCTTGACGAGCTAAAGCGAGCTCAGGATGCAGGCAATGGCTATTTAGGCGGTATCCCGAACAGTGCGGCCATGTGGGCAGAAATCAAAGCCGGTACGATAAAAGCCGGCACCTTTAGTCTGAATGACCGCTGGGTCCCGTTGTACAACATTGATAAAATCTTCCATGGTTTACGGGATGCTTACGAGATTGCTCATCAGGAACAGGCGAAAACCATGCTGCTGGCCCTGGGCGAATGGATGCTGGATATCACCGAAGGGTTAACCGACGAGCAAATTCAGCAAATGCTGATTTCGGAACATGGCGGTTTAAATGAAGTATTTGCTGACATGGCAGCCATCAGCGGTGATGAGCGATACCTGACGTTGGCGCGCAAGTTTACCCATCAAACCATTTTGCAACCGCTGACTGAGTCCCAGGACAAACTCACCGGTTTACATGCTAATACGCAGATTCCCAAAATTATTGGTGCCTTACGAGTAGCAGAGCTGGATGACGATCAGGTCTGGGCCGATGCCGCGAAGTTTTTCTGGAATACGGTGAGTCAGCATCGCAGTGTCAGCATTGGTGGCAACAGCGTGCGCGAGCACTTTCATGATGACGACAATTTCACTGCCATGGTAGAGGACGCTCAGGGGCCGGAAACCTGCAATACCTATAACATGATGAAGCTCAGTAAAATGCTGTTTCTGAGAACCGGCGAACAACGCTATCTTGAGTTTTATGAGCGCGCTACCTACAACCATATTTTGTCCAGCCAACACCCTGAGCACGGCGGTCTGGTGTACTTTACTTCCATGCGTCCGGGTCATTATCGGATGTACTCATCGGTGCATGATTCCATGTGGTGTTGTGTGGGATCAGGTATTGAGAACCATAGTAAGTACGGTGAGTTAGTGTTTACTCACAAAAACGATGCAGTGTGGATTAACCTGTTTATGCCGGCTACCCTCAACTGGCAGGATAAGGGCGTTATTATTCAGCAGCACACCCGGTTCCCGGATGCTGACAGCGTGACGATTGAAGTCAATCCTGGAGACCAGGCGACAACCTTTGCTCTTAATATTCGTCAACCAGAATGGGCCACTGATAACCTGACTGTAGCTGTTAACGGAGATCCGGTAGATGCGCCGTTAAGTAACGCTTACCACCAGATAACCCGTGAATGGCAGGCGGGTGATAAAGTCTCGTTTTCGGTAAATCCGGATCTGCACGTCGAACAGTTACCAGACGGTCAGGATTACTATTCTGTGATGTATGGCCCGGTAGTGATGGCGACACCAGTAACCGCTTTTGCCAACGAGCAGCTTGATTTCGTGGCTGATGACAGCCGCATGGGTCACGTGGCCGCGGGACCTGTGTGTCCGCCCGAAGCTTTACCTATGATGCTTGGGGAACCACAGGCATTCCTGTCAGGCTTGCAGCGTGAAGACAGTAAGGACCTCGCGTTTAAAGCTACGGAGCACGTGGGCATTGCCGATCCCGTTGATGCCGCAGCGCCAACCTCTCTGATCCCGTTTTTCCGTCTGCATGATTCCCGTTATCAGGTATACTGGCCTCAGATGAACGAATCTGGTTTTAATGACTTCGTTGCTGAAGCGAAGTCCAGAGCGACTCTGGCTGCAGAGCTGCAGGCCAAAACAGTAGATCAAATCACCCCGGGTGAGCAGCAACCGGAAGTTGAGCATGATTTTAAGAGTGAAAGCTCAGAATCAGGTGTTTATAAGGGGCGGCACTGGCGCCATGCCAGCGGCTACTTCCAGTATCGCTTAGCTAATCCCGGATTACGGGCTGAAACATTACAAATCAGTTATTCAAAAGACGATACCGACCGTCAGTTCCGAATTCTGATTAACGGTGAAACGCTGGCTCAGGTAGCACTACCGGTCGGAACGCCGGAAAGTGACTTCTATCATGTCGACTATCCGTTAACTGAAGCGATGAAAGCGGCAGAGTCATTGGTGATCCGCTTTGAAGCAGTGCCGGACTCAATGGCCGGCGGCGTTTACGGTATTCTTTTACTCGCCGAGTAAGCGAGGTGGTTAGATAATAATACCAATCCGCATAGAAGTTTGCCCACTCAGCAAGACTGTCAGGCTTTCTGGCTAGGCTTGGTTGCACAGGTTTGGTGGTTCCAAATCAAGCAAGCGTAACAACGGCAGAAAGCCTGACAGCATTGCCCAAAGGGAGTGGCCAAAACGACTTACATCTGTGTTGCGCCCTCTGGACATAGAATAACTATGCCGCAGAGAACGCGTCGTGATCTAAGTCGTTTTGCCTCACTCTGAGAGGGTAAACTTCTATGCGGATTGGTATAACAAAGCCGGTCATCCAGACCGGCTTTTCAGGTTTTATTATGGCAAAAAGAAAACAATCGAAAGGGTCCCGTGGCAGCAATAAAAACCTCACTGAGGAAGTGCTGACTAAATTTCAGCAGCGACAGGATGTCACCGTGCTTCCTTCGGGTTTACTGTATCGCATTATTGAAGACGCTGATGGTGCCCAGCCAACGATGCAGGACCGGGTTAAGGTTCATCAACGGATCAAGCTTGGCGATGGCAGTGTTATTGATGATACCTACAAAAAAGGACTGCCCGAAGAGTATGCGGTCAGCGAAGCCATCGAAGGTTTGCAGGAAGGCTTTCAGCTAATGAATGTAGGTGCTCGTTTTGAGTTTGTCATTCCACCTGAGCTGGCGTGGGGAAAACGCGGCAACAGTGGCGCAATAGGGCCTAACGCGGTCATGATTGTGGATGCGAGAATCGTTGGTATCGAGTAGCCAGTCCGGCCCCGAAGCCGGCTGGCATATCATTACGCTAGCGGTTACACCGGCGCGTCGCTGGCTATCAGGTTTTCAGCTTTCATTTCTGCCCAGAAATCAGCGGGGATTGGGACATTCATTGATGCAACATTCTCTGCCGGCTGATGGGGTTTGCGGACCCCCGGGATAACACTGCTAACAATGTCTGGCGCCGCACAAAACTGTAATGCTGCGGTGTGTAAATCCAGCCCATAGCGCTGCGCAATTTCGTTCATCTTACTTCGTTTCTGCTTAAAGCCTTCAGGAATGGTACTACCATAATTGTAGCGTTCGGCACCGGCCAGAAAACCGTTATTCAGGGGGGAGCCAACCACAATCGTGGCGCCAATATCGGCACAGCTGGGAAACAGCTTTTGCAGCGATTCGCGGTGGTCCATCAGTGTGTATTGACACGCTGCAAGATGGACGTTGGGGTCGGCATGTTCATTGGCTGCCAGAATTGGCGGCAACGTATTTACTCCCATGCCCCAGCCTTTTATTAAGCCTTCATCGCGCATCTTCGACAACTCGGGCATAGCGCCTTCGATGGCCTGCTTCAGCAGTGTATCGTAACGCCCGTTTATATCACCGTTATCCGGCGACAGGTCGTGGATAAAGACCAGGTCGATAGAGCTCACGCCCATGCTGTCTCTGGCGCCTCGGGAGCTGCTTTGAGTATTCTGCCAACTTTTGTGGAAAGTATATATTCATCGCGGGGTTTGCGATGCAATGCCATGCCAAAACGTCGTTCACTGAGGCCCAGACCATACCAGGGCGAGGTATCGAAAAAGCGTGTGCCGGCATTCCAGGCATTTTCGGTGCTGGTTAATGCATCCGCATCGGATACCGGAATACCCACCGAGCCGCCAATAGGCGCGCCGCCCAGGCCAAAGCGAAAAGCAGGCTGCCAACGCCCAGCGGCATTTGTGGCAGATTGCGGAAGCAGTGGTGGCAGGTTTAAAGAGGATGTCCGGGTACTTGCCAATGCAGAGCCTGCGGCAAGAGAAGCAGCGCCCGCTGCCGCCGCATTGAGAAAAGACCTGCGGCTAATCATGATGAATTCCTTATCGGTTAAACGAATGCATACGCAGGTGCTGCTGAATTGTTCAGTTAAAATGGTTATAACAAGGAACCTAACACTCTGATCTATGTTACGTAAAATAAAGAACGCGCGCGAGTGACTGACAATAGCGACGCCTGGGAGTTAGCTTTTAGAGCGGATAACGCGCTACTTTGCACATTGATATAAATAACAAGTTGGTAAAGCAGAATAAAACTGAGAAATGTCAGCAAGTGTCGATATGACATATTGGTTAACTACTTGTTAATTTTTATGGGGTAGTGTATTTTTAAAAATGCTACCGGTGGCATAAAGGTGGTCAACGTACTGAAAAACGCAGGCGCGCCCTGTGACAGTGGATTTTTACGCGAAAATGGGCAGGAGAAAGCAGAATGAAGGTTGTCATCGGGATACTCTCTATCATTATGCTGCTGGGCCAGATTGACGCCTGCCGGGCGCAAACTAATGTGGCCTTCGATGGCGCGCTGGGATTTGGCCAGTTCACCCAGGGCGGCAAGGGGGGAGAGCGCTATATTGTGACCTCGCTGGCAGATGATCCTGATTCACCCCAACCAGGCACTTTACGCCATGCGTTCAAGCAGAAGGGGCCGCGCATTGTAGAGTTTGCGGTGTCCGGCGTTATTCACCTTAACGCGGAACTGGAGATTAAACACGATAATATTACGGTGCTTGGCCAGACATCACCGGTTGGCATTGTGATCACTGGTGCTCAGACATCCATTAAAGCCAATCAGGTTATTCTGCGTTACCTGCGCTTTAGACCCGGGCACTGGCAGGGCGAGGGGGATGCCCTCACTGCCCGCAATCAACAGTATATTATTATCGACCATTGCTCACTAAGCTGGGCCAACGATGAAGTTGCTTCTTTCTATAATAATCAACACTTTACTCTACAGCATTCGATCATTGCTGAGAGCCTCAGAAATGCGGGTCATCATAAAGGCAGCCACGGTTATGGGGGAATTTGGGGCGGCGCCGGAGCCAGCTTTCTGCGCAATGTGGTGGCTCATCATGACAGTCGTAATCCGCGGGTTAACGGCTACCGTCTGAAGCCCCGGTACCCTCAGGAGGAGGCGTTAACCGACATCCGCAATAATGTGTTTTTTAACTGGGGCGATAACAGCGGTTACGGGGCCGAAGGAACACGATTTAACCTGGTGAACAACTACTATAAACCTGGCCCCGCCAGCGAGGATATCCGCTTTTTTGAGTTGTGGTCAAAAACCGGTTTACCTGCATCCCAGGCGTTTGTCAGTGGTAATGTGATGGTCGGCCATGACGATCTGGGAGCTGACAACCGACTCGGTTTAAAGGTAAAAAACCAAAAGAAATTAAAGGCTTCAGATATTACCGCGAGAGTAAATCAGACCCTGAACAGCCGGCCTTTTCCTATTGAGCCTTCGCAAACCCTGTCGGCCGAAGAGGCCTATGAACGCTTGGTGATTAGTGGCGATGTTGGGGCAAACAAAAACGCATCTGGTCAGTTTCGTGATTCGGTGGATACGCGTTTGCTTAATGAAGTTCGCACCGGAAAACCGACTTCCGGGACCGGCCTTATCGACACAGAACTGACCGTTCTGGCGCCCGGTGGCTGGGAAGCTTACCAGCGAGAATTCGTAACCAGTCACTAAGTTATCTGCCTCTGCTAGCTCTGCGAGGCGATGATATTCAATGCCTTGCAGAAATCTTCCCCGCTCTTCTAAGCACATAATTAATTTTAACAAACTGTTAATAAAATGTTGATCGTATGTTTTTTTGGCGTTATATTGCCACCGGTGGCACTGGTTTGGTGTGTTATGCCTGTTTTACGTGTCATTGACAAAAATTATATCGCACTCGTTTACACGACTTACCCATCGTGTCTGGAGAATGAACATGAGAACATTTCGATTAAACGCGGTAATGGCCTGTCTGGCGCTTAGTTTGCCCGTTTATGCTCAGCAAGCAGAACAACAAAATAAAGCCGCTGATCCACAGCCAGCTGCCACCGAAACTGAACAGTCAGCCAGCACTGAAGAGCAGGATCTTGAAATTATTCAGGTGAAGGGCGTCAAAACGGCCGACCTGAAAGCCCGTGATTTGGAGCGCATGAAAGACGGTTTCAGTTCAGTCATATCCACCGACGAACTGGGCAACTTTGTTGATCAGAATGTGGCTGAATCATTGCGCCGTTTACCCGGTGTCACCTTGCAACGCAGTGAAGGCGAAGGGAAGTTTGTCGCCGTTCGCGGTCTTGGCCCCAGCTTCGTCACGGTTAATATGAACGGCTCCGAAATGGCTGGCGCCGGTGAAGACCGTGCTGTTGGCCTTGATGCCATACCCGCAGACTTACTGGGAACCATTGAGGTTTTAAAATCTCTGACTCCGGATCAAAACCTGAATTCCATTGGCGGTACGGTAAACGTTAAAGCAATATCGGCCTTTGACCGTGGTAAAGAAACCCTCAATCTGAAAGTGCAGGATGCTTACAACGAGCTACGTGAATCACATTCACCGCGATTTAGTTTAAACGGCACCGAGTTGCTATTCGATAATCAGATAGGTATTGGTTATGCCTTGTCTTATGAAGACCGTGAAACGCTGGTGGATGAAACCCGTCATCACAGTTCCAATGAGATGAAGTTCTACCAGGCTGACTTTGGTGTGAGTGATGAAGACATTGATGCCGGTAACCTTGGACCTGAGATCCTCGGGCCAGCCCAACTGGAATATCGACGCGAAATTGCCGACCGCACGCGCACAGCGGGTGCGATGAACATCGAATATCAGCCATCCGAGGCTGCTTATTACTACGTCAAAGGCACGTATACCAAGTACGAAGATGGCGACTTTGCGCTGCGCGAATTCTATGATTTTCAGGACGCCGGCTCATTTGGCAACGAAGAAATTTTGTTCGTAAATGGCGATACCAAAGAGTTTGTTTTGTCTGATATCGATGTTTTCCATCAGCACTTTATTCAGGAAAGTACCAACGAAACCACTACCTTCAGCTTAGGTGGGCGAAATACGTTTAACGACACCTGGATCCTTGATTACGAGTATGCCAAGTCGAAATCTGAAGAAGACTCTCGCGGTGACCGTCGCGTACAGTTCCGAGAGCGCGACCTCATCGTTTATGGGCAGGGTGGGCGCCGTAATATCAACGCCCGGGTGATGAGCCCCGCCGATGCCGCTGCTTTTGCCGGACTAGCTTATACCGACGGTATGTTTGGTAATGCGGCGCGAGGCGATGCCAGTGATTTAGCTAACTGGGAATTCGACAACCTGTTTCTGGAAGGCGGATTACGCACCGATGACCTGGAAAGCTGGCAGGTGAACCTGCGTAAAGATGTGTACAACGAATACATAAACTACGTGAAAGTGGGTGGATTGTTTACCACTCGTTATTACGCCCGGGATAAGAACCGTTGGAGTTTTGACCCTTCACCGCAAGATTGTAATGGCGATCAGGCCTGTATCGATGCCGTTAACTCCAGTCTCGCTGATTACCCGAGTGCCGTCCCTGCGGGCAGTGACTTCCAGTATCCCTTTGAAAGTGCTGCCATCGTCGATGCCATAGTGGATGTAACGCGCCAGACCGTGGAGTCAGCCACCAACGGCGAAGAGTCAATTGAAAGCACCAAAGGTGACTACGCTATCGATGAAGACACCAAAGCCCTTTATGCGATGACCGAGTTCCCACTGGGCATGGATGCCACCATCATTACCGGCGTACGCTGGGTTGAGACCGAATTTGCTTCGACCGGGTTTATGTCACTGGAAAATGATGACTTTGAATTTAATGGTGCTGGCAACGGTGAGTTGGACATTGCGATCCCGCTTCCGGAAGCGTCGATTAAATACTCAGAGTTTTTCCCCAGCGTTCATTTGCGTTATGAACCCACTGAAAACATTCTGGTGCGCGGTGCGATCTGGAGCAGCTTTACCCGGCCTTCATTCAGTCAGGCCCGGGCGTATGCGACCTTCGACAGTGATATTGAACTGTGTCCGCCGGGCACGGACGACTGTGATGATTCGCAGGGGGGGGCCAGCATCCGCCAGTTACAGGATTATATTCTGGCCTCAGATAACACCCTTGATGTGGGTAACCCTAATCTGACCGCCATGACATCGATTAACTATGACGCCTCGTTAAGCTGGTATGCGAGCGAAGATTTGTTCATGGAAATTGGTCTGTTCTACAAGGATATCGAAAATTTCATTATTGAAGTGAACGGTATAGGGATGTCTATCGCTGACCTGCCGGTGCGATTGCCGGTTAACCAGGTTACCGAGTTTGTTATCCCACAAGACCTGTTTATGGATGAAATTAATATCACCTTAAACGGTGATAAGGCCAAAGTCTACGGGGTGGAGCTTAGCTATAACCAGTACTTTAAAAACGGTCTCTTTATCCAGTCCAATGCCACATTCCTTAACAGTGATGCACGACTTGACGATACGGTTCGTCAGGGCAGCATGCCGCTGCCTGATCAGGCCGATCAAACCTTCAACCTGACTGTGGGCTGGGAAAACGAAGTCTTCTCGGCGCGGTTAATTACCAACTATCGGTCAGAGATTCTGGAGCAAATTGGCTCTTGCCCGGCGTCAGCTCAGCTCGACGATGTGAAGGGCTGTAAAATCTGGGGTGACCAGTATCAGGCGGGCTACACCAGCGTTGATGCCAAATTTAAGTATGACCTGACAGAAAACGTTCAGCTCTACTTTGATGCGCTGAACCTGACCTCACAGGAAGACTTACGCTTCTTTAAAGGTAATGAGTACAGCGGTGGCAATATCCTGTATCAGAAAGAAGTGTACGGCCAGACCTACCAGTTAGGGGCCACGATCAAGTTCTATTAAACAAGAATGAGGCCAGGCCTCTGCACAGTTAATTGAAACGGGAACGTGGTATCAGGGGCGGACACCCAGCAGTTGCCGCCCGGCCGCACTCCCGCATTATCATCCTGGGAGGGTGAATATGAAAAAGCTCAATCGCATTGCTGCTCTGGTGAGCAGCGCCGTTTTGGTAACCGGTTGCGGATTTGAACAAACCATCAACGTGAAAGAAGAACCGGCGCCTGCGCTGACCGGCCAGTTTATTGATGCTCCGGTAGGGGGCTTAAGTTACAGTTCTGAGTCTTTTCCTGACGGAACCACCAATGAAAACGGTGAGTTTTCCTATTTTCGGGGAGATCAGATAACGTTTTCAATCGGCGAATTTACCTTTCCGGTTGTGCCTGCGTCCAGTTTGTTAACCCCACTGGCATTGTTCCAAACCGATAACCCGTTTAATCCGGCAGTGGTAAATACCTTGCGGTTACTGCAGGCGCTGGATACCGATGCTGACCCTTCTAATGGCATCAGCATTTCACCTAATGCAGCGGGAGCTGCTCAGATGTTGCTTGAAGAAGGCGAGACGGTAGCCTCTTTCTTTGGCCAGGACAGCGACGCTTTTGCCGCCGATGTTGAGCCGTGGCTGGCGACCGCCGGAGGCAGTACCACGCTAGCCGATTACGATGATGCCGTAGCGCACTTTGTGAATTACCTTGAAACTGAATACGGCACCTTACTCACCAATGCCATCAACGTTGAGTTGATAACCGGCACACTCTACAACACTTATATTCAGGGCAGTACAGCGGTTAAGTCTGCTGTGACCTTTACGCCGGATGATACCGGCGGTTTAACCGGTTCGTTCAGCTATACCGAAGGTGAGGTGACCACCAGCGGCACTTATGGCTTTGCCTTTGGCCGTCGGGCGCTGGTGCTGACCACCGACACCAGCACTCACTACCTGATTTCGCGTTCGTATAATACGGTCAATCAGGTATACAGCCTGTGTTGGTTTGATGATCCGGTTGAGGCCGTAGCCAGTTTAGTGCGCGCCTGTGATGCCGGGGAGGATCCGCAGGATAACCTGCTGGTACTGACCGAAGAACAGGCCGACCTGGAGCTGATTGCATTGGAAGAACAGGCCTCTAATGTCGAGCCTGCGCTGGCAGAAAGCTTTGATACCGACATCACGACCTTTTTCTCATCTGGTTACAAACGGCTAACCGACGACCCTGACAGCGGTGCGATGTATTTTAAAACCGGCGGTAGTCCGGTCATTGACCCGGACCTCGGACAACTCAATCTATCCGGCGCACGATTCAGCATAGGTAACACGACCCCTGGTGTTGAAACAACCGCGTCTGACACGGTGGGAACCGGTATTTTTAATATCAGTGAAGGGTTTACCATTAGTTTTGATGTGATCTCACACACCGGTGCCGGCAACCTGAATATCTACGTCGACAACAATACGACCAGTCAGGGTAACTCCGTCCATGGTGGTGCCAGTAAATTTATTGGCATGAGTATTAACGAAGAGAACTTCCCTGTAGGTCAGCGCTTTACTTATACTTATGAGCCTGGAACCGATGTTACCGGCTTACCGATAGACGACCCGGATGCGCGCATTTTAGATGCGGCAATTACCAACTCCTTCTTCCAGTTACGCACCGACAGCTCGGGAAATATCACCATTGATAACCTGACTATCGAAACTGTGGCAGACGCGGTGGATGCGCCTGAAGTGCCCGAAGAGCCGGAGGAACCGGAAGTACCAGAGCAACCTGATATCCCGCAGGTGGATTTACCGCTCAGCTATAATTACGTTGGCGTTACCGAGGATATCTTCTCTGATTCTTTTGCCAGCCTGTTAAACAGCAATGGCGAAACCCTGCCGCTTTATCACCGTACCGGCGGAACCGTGATGGTGGTCAGCGATGGCCTGCAAATTGATTCCGGTCGCTTCACTATTGGTAACTCCACACCGCAAACCGAAACCAGCGCTGAGGATACCATTTTTACCGGCACACTCGATTTAAGCCGGCCGTATAAAGTGGTGATGGATATTGTTTCGGTAAGCGATACCGAGGGTAACAACAAGTTCCAGATTTATGTGGATAACAACACCAGTAGCAGCAGTAAATCGGTGCATGGTGGCGATTCACGTTTTTATAGTGAGCTGATCAACACCCTGGAGCCCGGCACCACACTGGAAGTTGAAGGTTTGGTGGCCTCCGAAAATTCCTTCCTGCAACTTCGTACGGAAAGCGGTGGTACGGTGGTGATTAACAATCTGCGCATTGAATACATTGAAGATGCCAGCCTGTTCTCCTGTGAAGATGAACCAAGTCTGTATTTCTGCGATGACTTTAGCAGCGGTAACACGGATAACTGGAACCTGCTGGCACAGCCGGACAACACTGAAGGTGCTATTGGCAGCTTTGATATTTATACCAGTGATTCCGGTAACGATATGTTGCGTTATACCGCAGGCGGCGCCGGTGGAGAAATTATTCAGCTCACCGAAGATGCCATGGCGCAAATTCCACAGACAGCAGACTACTTTGTAGAAGCCCGTATCCGTCCGCGCCAGAACAGCACAACGGCAAACAAACAGCTGTACTTCACGGCCCGATATGACAGTGCCGGTAACTGGTACGGCGGTGGTTTGAATTTACAGAACTCTTCAAGTAGTACCCGGGTGGAAATTGCCATTAGCACCGACGGTTCGATTAGTCGTCCGGTCCAGGCCAGTACCCCCTTGTTACTGGGTGAAAAAGATGGCACCGATGGCGTCTGGTATCGCGTACGCTTTGAGCTGATCGGTGATGCCCTGAGCGTGTACTTAGACGGCGAAGAGATGGGCTCGATTAACGATGCCACCTTTACTGCTAAAGGGCTAATTGGCATGTTCACCAATAATCGTTCGTTTGAAATGGACGACTTTAAAGTGGGCGATCCCAGCGTGAAGCCAGTACAACTGACGCTGGATTATAAAGACACTGAGTGGAATGCAACCACCACCACCGATCCGTTAATTGTATATGTCACGGCGGTGCAAAATGATGGCCTCACCGATGATACCTTCACTGCCACTTCGTCAGATGAAAGCGTAGTCAGCGTGGCAATTGATGGTCCTAACGTTACACTTACCCCGGCAGCCGCGGGAAGTGCCACTATTACGTTTACCTCCGGCTCCGATCCCACCCTGGTGCGCAGCGTTGAAGTGTTGGTGACCGAAGGCTTTGTTATGCCCACCAGCGATTATGGAGATCTGACAGGTAAAACCTTACCGGCAACGGCCGCGACCAACGCCTATGTGGATGGACGCCTGTCGATTACATTCGATAGTCCGCCGGTGCTGGCAGATGTTGGTGAAGTACGCATTTATGACGCCGCAGACGACACGGTTGTTGATGTCATCACCCTGGGCGGCGATATAGATGCACTGGGTTTTGCCGGACAGGATCGTCTGCGCCGGGTTAACTACCGTCCGTTCAACGTTGAGGGTAATACCCTGACCATTGTTCCGCATACCAATGCACTGACATACGACAAAACCTATTACGTCGCCATTGGCGAGGGCGTGGTAACCTCAACACAGTTGAATGGCATCGACTTTACCGGCATGGGTAAAACCGCCGACTGGTCTTTTTCCACTCAGGAAATTGGTCCTTCAGGCAGCGACGTTACCGTTGATGATGACGGCGCCGCTGACTTCAGAACAGTACAGGGCGCGCTTAACTATGTTATGGAAAATGTTGCCAAGGATACCGCGGCAACCATTACCGTTAAGACGGGTATGTACAATGAGTTGTTGTATGTGCGCAACAAGAACAACCTGACTATTGAGGGCGAGGATCGCGACAATACCGTTATTTACTACGATAACTATGAATCGTTTAACGGCGGAACCGGCGGTAGTGAAGCGCCGGGTACCGGTACACCAAATGGTGGTCGCAGCGTCTTGCTGGTGGAGAGTGCCGATAATCTGGTGCTGAACAACTTTACCCTGAAGAACAGCCATACACGTAACAATGTGGACTCTAACCAGGCGGAAACCATTTATTTCAACAGTAGTCACCGCCTGATCGCCAATAATATGAACTTTATTAGCGAGCAGGATACGCTGCTACTAAAAGGCTACAGCTGGTTCTACAACACGCTGGTGGCCGGTAACGTTGACTTTATCTGGGGATACGTCACTGCGGCGCTGTTTGAAGAAAGTGAAATTCGTACGGTGGGCGACTCAAAATACGGTGCTGATGCAACCGCTCCGGGTGGCTATGTATTACAAGCTCGGGTACAAAATGCTGACGACCCCGGTTTTGTCTTCCTAAACAGTGACTTTACCCATGGCCCCGGACCTTTAGGTACTACCGTTGAAGCCGGTTCGACCTATATTGCCCGGAGCGGCGGGAACAGTAGTTATTTCGATAACATTACGCTGATCAATAATACCTTTGCTGAGCATATTGCCACAGTAGGCTGGGCCTACAACGGCATTAACGGACAGCCGCAGCCCAATCCGGACCCGGCCACCTCAGCCGCAGGCTGGCGTGAGTTTGGCAGCCTGGATAGCCAGGGTAATGCGATTGATTTAGCTACGCGGGTTGGCGGTTATATTTTGTCTGACTCAGAAGCCGCTGATTTCAGCAGTCGCGCTGCCGTCTTCGCCGATTACAACGATGGCGCGGGTTGGGAACCACAACCGCTGGATGCGCCGGTTATTATCGAAGAAGTCACCGATAAAGGCTTTGCCGGCTATAACTTCGATATTACCGGCGGGGCCGGAGGTACGGTTGTGACTGTGGATACGGGAGCTAAACTCACCGCCGCGCTCGAAGAGGCCAGCACGGCGAATACACCGGTGACTATCTATGTAGATGGCGTGATAACCGACGCGAACAACGATGGTAGTGGTCGTTCCATTGAGATTAAGGATATGGATAACGTTTCGATTATCGGAGTGGCCGACCGTGGCGAGTTCGATGGTATTGGTATTTCCATTCGCCGCGCTAACAATATCATCATTCAGAACCTTAAGATCCACCATGTATTAACCGGTGGAAAGGATGCGATTTCCATTGAAGGCGATGACGACGGTTCAACCACCAGTAATATCTGGATCGATCATAACGAACTGTACAGTTCGCTGGATGCGGATAAAGACTTCTATGATGGTCTGATTGATTCGAAGTCAGGCGCTAAGAACATCACGATTTCGTATAATTACCTGCACGATCACTGGAAAGCCTCGTTACACGGGCACACCGATGATGAAGTTAGTACCAATGACAGAGAGCGGTTGATTACTTTCCATCACAACCGATTTGAGAACATCGAGTCACGGTTACCCTTGTTCCGCTTTGGTTATGGTCATCTGTACAACAACTACTACAACAATATTACGTCTACCGGGATGAATTCCCGTATGGGAGCTGAGCTGCAGATTGAGAACAATGTGTTTGAAAACACACAGAACCCAATCGTGTCGTTTTACTCCGACGAAATTGGCTACTGGAATACCGCGGGTAACCTGTTTGGAACCGGTGTGAATTGGACTACACCGTCAGGCAATGATGTGGTGGCCGGACCGGATGCTACGCCAACCAGCAGCTATGAAGTGCCTTATGCTTACACCCTCGATGCAACCAGTGTGGTTAAAAGTAAGGTGATCAACCATGCCGGGGTAGGCAAACTGGACCAGAGCGACCTGGATATTCCGGCGGTTGACGATGGCAACGACGGTGGTTCGGGGGGCGGTAGCAGCACTGGTACAGACGTTAGCCTGCCTTACAGTGAAGACTTCAGTGCCGCCGATGAGGATACTTTCTTCAGCGCTGCCTATAAGTCGCTGCCAGCCAACAGTTCGATGCCACTGCATAACATAACCGGTGGCGGCAGTGGTATTGTGGTAGCGAATGGCGAGATTACCCTGACCAGTGCGCGCTTTACGATTGGCGATACTCAGCCCGGTACCGATACGGCCGATAGCGACACGACCGGCCGTGGCGTGTTTGACCTGAGCCGCCCTTATAAGGTGCTGGTGGACATTGTTAGCGTGAGCGATCCGGATGGGGATAATAACTTCCAGATTTACGTGGATAACAACACCAGTAGCAGCAGTAAGTCATGGCTGGGAGGTAGCTCCAAGTTCTATGCCACGCTGATTAACGAGCTGACCATTGGGACACTTGAAGTGGAAGGCCCGTTGGCCAGCGAGAATTCGTTTATTCAACTGCGTACAGAAAGTGGCGGTACCGTCACCCTGGATAACTTCAGAATCGAATATACCGATTAAATCCCTGGCGGGGGGATCCGCCGTCGTGTAAAAATCCGTAGTGCTGACATCAGACTGCGGATTTTTTATATGGGTAGCCTGAAGGGTAAAAAAAAGCTGGGTTAATACCGTTTATCAGCGCTATTTATAGGCGCGATGGAAACCCAGGTAAAGCATTTAAATATCAATAACTTAAGCTCAATCCCAAGTCGGCGTAGTAAGTTTAGTATTCCTGCTGATATTCAAAATAGTATACGATTTTAAATTTGTACTGGCAATTATTACAGTATTGTCATATAGTTAATAGGGCAACATAAAACGGAGGATGGCAAATGAAAGCTTTTAAACGATTCTTCAAGCGCGCACATCCATATACTGTTGCTTGGTATTTAGGCAGGAAAAATACTCAGAAAATCTTCGATTGTAAGATCAAGAAAAAGTCGGAACTACTCGACGAACAGCATGGATAATGCTTGAAGGCATAAAGGCTCCCGGAAAGGAGCCTTTTTTGCGTATAGCGACAGGCTATTCAGCACTGCTGGTTATTTAGTACACACCTTGGCACCGTGGCCGGATGTCCACTTCAGCGCATCTTTGATCAGGGTGATATTTTCAGGCACATCATACATTTCTTCGCGATGTCCAATCGCGGTATACATTGCACGGCCTTGCTCCACACAATGTTTCCATGCAATGGGATGCACGCCGCCCATAGCCAGCTCTGCCGGCTGATAGCTATCTTCATCAATAGTGATAACGTACTCTACACCGTCCAGATCGGGTTCTGCAGCAAAGGAATACCACTCATCCTTTATTGACCAGGTGTGCGGCAGGGATTCTGCGATATGCGCTGAATTCTCGTGGGTAGTCAGTTCAGCTTGCTGGAACTGAGGGTCCATCGGATGGCCGATGAACTGCACGCCTAACAACGCATCGCGATACCAGTCCCAGAAATAGATGGAGTCGCCGCCTGAGGCATGAACGCCGAGGAAGCCGCCACCATTATTCATGTACTCTTCGAATGCCGCACGCTGTGAAAGGGTAAGCGTGTCACCACTCACGTTGTTCCACACTACCACATCAAACTGAGACAGGTTGTTAGCGTTGAACGCACCACCATTGGCTGTCACGGTCACGCCATACCCCATCTCTTTGGACATGCGGGTAAGGGCCTCGGTGGCAGCGGTTACAGAACGGCCGTGGTCATAACCATTGATTTTCTGGTAGACGAGCACCTGCACCGGGGCATCATCAACAGCGAAGTACTGAGGTTCAGCATCGAAGCGGGCGCAGCGTGCCTGTTTCACCGCATCGGTGACCGGCAGGGCACTGAGTTCCGCATCGAGCTCAGCCAGGCGTGGTTTGGCCGGGTCGGCTCTGGCAATCAGCTGTTCCAATGTCAGAATGGTGGCAAAGGAAGGCATTTTTTCGCTGAGCAACCAGGCTGGCAGGGTCTCAAACAGGCCCGGGTAATATTTTTCGGCAATGGCCCGTGCCTCGGGACGAGTCATTACGTCGTAGGCCGGTAATTGCACGCTGAAAGGGGTGTCACGGAGTACACAGTCCGCAATAGCGGTATCTGCATGGGCGACGTTAGCGCTGAGTAACCCCGCGCTGAGCAGCAGTGCCTGGCTCAGCGGGTTTTTAATTAGTTTGTTAAAGTTCATAGTTGTTTACCAGGGCCAGACCGTTGTCCAGGCTTTATCACCTTCATTATACGGAATATCGTAATAGCCACCCGGTACATCGGAATGACGCAGAACCTGTGTGCCGCCGACTTTCGACGAGAAGAAACCAAAAATGATCAGTTGCTTCATTAGTGTGAAGTAATGAGGCTGGCCACTGAAGCCCTCGCCGTCCCATTGGGTGTCTTCGCCTTTATTAAAGGCCATGGCTTCTACATCAATGGCGGTGGTCAGATCGGTTTTTTGCACGGTGGTCAGTGTGGCAAAGGGTTTGCCATAAAGCGTTTTGCTGCGGGATTCAATGTCTGCAAAGCCTGCTTCAAAGAGCTTTTGTTGTTGCTCGTCATAACACTCGCGCACCATGCCGATGAAAAAAGGTGGTACGCCGGCATCTTTGGCTCCGGGCGTGTCGGTACGCGGAATAACGACTTCGCAGAGCTCAGTGATAAGCGCTACCGTGGCCTCATCGAAGCCGGCCTTGCTAACCGGCAGCAGGTCGGGTTGTTCTTCCCATACTGCCAGCGCCGGCGCATTGATAAGACCGGCACCGGTAGAGGCGGCGATCAGTTTTAACAGCGTGCGACGGTCCATAGTAGTTGATGAATTTGCCATTACAGGTTCCCCCGTTTTAATTCTTCGACAGCAAAGTCTGCTGCCCGGGCGGTTAAAGCCATATAGGTCAGAGACGGGTTTACGCAGGATGAGGAGGTCATGCAGGCACCATCGGTGACGAAAACGTTTGGCGCATCCCACACCTGGTTGTGCTTATTGAGCACGGAGGTTTTTGGATCCCGCCCCATACGTGCGGTGCCCATTTCATGGATCCCTTTACCCATATGGTAGGTGCTTTCCCAGGCCTGCGCATTTTTAAGGCCAATGCTGTCAAACATTTCAACAATGTCTTCTTTCATGGCTTTACGCATCTTGATTTCGTTATCGCGAATTTTGGCGTCCATTTCGAGCACCGGAAGACCCCAGGCATCGGTTACTGTTTTACTCAGGCTGACCTTATTACGGTGATCCGGCAGAATCTCGCCGAATCCAACCGTGCGCATGGTCCACTTGCCCGGTTCACTGAGTGTCTCTTTTAAACTGGCACCGATGCCCAGACCATCAGCGTCACGGCTGAAGCTTTGACGTTCAGCGTTACCCTGGAAGCCAAAGCCACGCAGGAAGTCCCGCTTGTCACTGCCCCAGTTAGCGAAACGAGGAATGTAAATACCGGTAGGACGGCGACCATAAACATATTTGTCGAGGTGCCCCGGCACATCAGCGGTGCCACCCAGCATGTAGTGGTGATCCATCACGTTGTGGCCAAGCTCACCAGAGCTGGAACCCAAACCGTTGTCCCACACATCGCGGGCTGAGTTCATCAGTACCCAGGCAGAGTTCAGAGTCGATGCATTCAGGAAAACTATCTTGCTTTTATAAACAATGGTTTGTTTGGTTTCGGCATCAATAATTTCTACACCGGTTACGCGCTTTTTGTCTTTGTCGTAGATGAGCTCTTTCACTATCGACATCGGGCGTAGCGTTAGATTACCGGTTTTCAGCGCTGCGGGCAGTGTGGCTGACTGGGTGCTGAAATAGCCCCCCCACGGGCAGCCTGTCCAGCACTTGTCACGATTCTGGCATTTACCGCGGCCCTGCTCAGGGCGGTGTTCGGTAATGTGCGCGGTGCGGCCCATGATCATATGACGCTGACCTTTATATTGCTTTTTCAGCCGCGTGGCCAGGTCCTTTTCTACCGCGTTCATCGCAAACGCAGGCAGAAAATCACCGTCGGGTAACACATCCAGACCGTCTTTATTGCCAGAGATACCGGCAAACTTTTCTACGTAGCTGTACCAGGGCGCAATATCGTCGTAACGGATCGGCCAGTCTATCGCGACGCCTTCTTTGCCGTTGGCTTCAAAGTCTTCCGGGTTTAATCGGTAAGACTGACGTCCCCATAACAACGAGCGGCCACCAACCTGATAGGCGCGGAACCATTGGAAGGGCTCTTTTTCGACGTAGGGCGAAGTTTTATGATCTGCCCAGGCGCCCATAGTGACTTCGTTGAACGGATAGCCCTTACCGCGAGCCATGACCGGTTGAGAAGCCAGAGCTTCTTCACTCGGACGGCCATGATGAGGGTAATCCCATAAGTTTTTATGGGTATTGGTGTAGTCCTTTACGTGCTCAACGTTTTCGCCACGTTCCAGCATTAATACCTTCAGGCCTTTTTCAGTGAGCTCTTTGGCGGCCCAGCCGCCGCTTATGCCAGAGCCAACGACGATGGCATCATAAGTGTTATTAACCATTACTACCTCATTGCTAATGACAGCGAAAAGCGCGCCGCCAATTGTTAGGGTGCTTAACTAATTGACTAAAGATACTCCTGCTGTGGGCGAATTTGAAGCAAAAAAAGTCGGAAATTAACATTTTTTTTTCTTTTGATGCAGTGAAGAACAGGCAGAATAAGGTCTGCAAGACTGCGCAGACCATATGCCTCTATTCGTTAACATTCAGTGTTAATGAAAAAGTTACCATGGAAAAAAGTAGGGGATCATGAAATAGCAGCACGCAAACACCCAAATAAGCATCGGGCTACCGAGCTTAATGAAATCCATAAAGCGGTATTTTCCTGGCTCAACAATAAGCGTAATGATGGGGGAGGCAATAGGCGTCATAAAGGCTGCTGAAGCAGCAAATAACACGGTCATCGCCAGCGGATAAGGGGAAACGCCGAGCTGGTGGGCCACGCTAATGGCGATGGGAGCCATGAGGACCGCCGATGCGGTATTGGATAAAATATTAGTGAGCAAGGCAGTAATGCCAAACAGCAGGACCAGCAGGGTTTGCGGGGATGCGTCACCCGCCGAGCCAATCATGCCGCCAACAATGATATCGGTGCCGCCGGTTTTTTGCAGAGCATCCGCCAGAGGCAGCATGCCGGCCAGCAGTACCAGGCTTTGCCAGTGAATGGCCCGGTAAGCATCGGCGGCGGTAAGGCAACGAGTGATTACCGCCGCGATAACGGAAATAAGTACCGCCGCGACCAATGGCATCCAGTTGAATACCGAACTGAGTACCATAAACGTAGTGATAGCAAGCGCTACCGGCATGCGTCGGAAGGCCGGTACCACATCGGCAGCTTCAGCCGGTGTTTCCAGTACCACGAAGTCGTGGTTTTGTTGTTGTAACTGCAATATTTTGGCCCACGGACCGGTTACCAACAGGCAATCTGACGCTTGCAGGTTTTGGTTCTGATAGTCATCCAGTGACTGGCGGTTACGCCTTACACCAAATACATCCAGGCCGTAATGATCGCGAAATTTGGCTTCACGCACGGATTTACCAATTAACTTTGATTCCGGGTGTATCAGCACGCTCTCTGCGCCAAATTCCCAACTGCGGTACTGGGTTTCCAGTTGTGAGGGGTGAAATGGCATCAGGCTGACTTCCTGTTCAACCCGTTCGAGCTGCTCCGGCGGAATCGCAACATGCAGCACATCCCCGGTATGCAGCACAATATCGGGTGATACACCGGCCTTTAATTCCCGCCAGCCCCGTACGCGCTGTGACAGGTCGAGAATGCGTAAGCCGTAGTGGTTGTACAAACCACTTTGTGCGATGGTTTTGCCATGCAGGAGAGAGGCTTCGTCGATACGTAAATACACCAGTTCCCGGTTAACCCGGTAATCGTCCCATAAGGCTTTAATGGAACGCTGTGCAGAGTGATGCTCGGCTTTACCATTGTTGGGCAGCCATTTACGGCCCACAAACAGCATGTAAAGTATCAGGCCGCCAAGCACCACCAGGCCGGGAGCAGTGAAAGTAAAAAAGCGTAGTGGCTCATAACCCTGAGCTGCCAGCTCGCCGCTGATGACCAGGTTTGGCGGCGTCGCGATGAGAGTGAGCATGCCGCTGACCAGTGCCGCATAAGACATGGGCAGCAAAAGCTGGCTGGCACAGTTACCGGTTTGCTTGGCAATCCGCATAACAATAGGAATGAAAATCGCGACCACGGCTGTGGAGCTCATGACGGCACTCAGAATGGCACTGGCAAGCATTAACATGACCAGCAGTTTATTAGTAGAGCTGTGACTGTGACGGCCTATCCAGTCGCCAACAAAGCGGGCGACTCCGGTACGGTCGAGCATTTCGCCAACAATCAGTAACGCGCCAATAAGTACGACTACCGGGTTTCCGAAACCTGCCAGTGACTCGCTAACCGACAATACACCACCTAACATCAGTGCCAGTACCACGGTAATGGCAATCATATCGTAGCGTACACGATTGCTGGCCATTAACAGCGCGGCCAGACCTATAACAAGAAATACATAATGAGCATGCCAGGCATGCGGAATAGAAAGCATGGGAACTCCCGCGACACAAACCCTGTGAAACCGAGAACAGAGAAGAAAATTTGTACAGTCAGAATACTGAAATAACGTATGGAAAAACAGTGGGCTGGATCAATAGAGTGGGAAAAACTCCCGTGCGCGTGGGTCTGTCATGTCCATCGACAACGCACGGGAAGCTGAAGAAACGTTATTTTTTCAGAAGTTCAGTGGTGCGCTTGTTGAGGTCAGCCGGGTCAACCACAGGCCAGTTGTCGTCCCAACTGATGGGTAATATGCGTAATTTTTGTAACCCGTTGTCGGCGGTTTCATAGGCATGTAACACCAGATAATCTTTACCATCAAAGGTGTAAGCTGCATTGTGGCCGAGCGCTACCCAGTCTTCATTGCCTTCTATTACCATGGTGCCGCCGCCTTCCATAAGCGATTTGCCATCACGATCCAGATAGGGGCCGGTCACTGATTTACTGCGTCCAACGCGCACGTTGTAGGTGCTGTCCATGCCGCGACAGCATTTATCAAACGAAACAAACAAATAATAGTAGCCGTTTTGTTTAAAGATATAGGGCGCCTCAATAGCGCCTTCTCCGGGATCTGCACTGTCTTCAGTACTGGCCCCCGGGCGGCTGGCTATGGAATACCACTCCTGCGGCTCTGCCAGGCGTACTAAGTCATCATCGAGCTTAACCAGTTTCAGACCATCCCAGAATGAGCCAAAGCTCATCCAGGCATTGCCGTCGTCGTCTTCAACAATTGCCGGGTCGATAGCATTCCAGTGATCGCGATGCGGCACCGATTCCACCACAATGCCGTAGTCTATCCATTTATAGTCGGGTGACTGAGGGTCAAGACTTTCATTAACCGTCACCCCTATGGCGGAGGTGTTTTTGCCAAACGCAGAAACCGAATAATACAAGTAGAACTTGCCGTTCTTCTGGTAGATATCCGGTGCCCAAAGATGGCCGTCGAAACTCGGCGATATGCGCTTGGCCCAGCTTGGTTCGTCGGGGAAAACGCGTCCGGTAAGGGTCCAGTTTTCCATGTCTGTGGATTCGTAATAGGTGATCCCCGGGCCAGTGCTAAAGACATAATAAGTGTCGCCAGCTTTGGTCATGACCGGATCGTGTACCTCAACCTGTTTAGCCTGGGCACCACAGCCCATTAAAAAGGCTCCGCTGAGTAAGCTGGTGAAGACTAAACGCAGTGTGATTGCGCCGGATTTCCATTGACGGGTTTGAATCATTTTTACCTCTGTAAGCACCTGCAAAAGAACTTGCTTAGTGTAGCAATAATCATGTTAAATATGTAATACAATATTAATAATTGATTAGCAACTGCGCAACCGCAATTGCCCATTCATTTTTAAAAACAAGGACTCGCTATGATGTATAAATTAAAAACGGTGCTGCGCAGCGGCCGGCGAATTAGCAGTGCACTCATTGCGTTATTTACGCTTACAACGGCTCTGGCAGCGCCACTGGAACCGATTGATAATCCTATTGTTGTGCAACGGGCTGACCCGTGGATTGTACAGCACGAAGACCGATGTTATACGTTTATCGGCACATCGCCGAAGTTCGATGAAATTGAACTTCGTTCGGCCTGCCGGCTCAATGATTTGAAAATTGCCGAGCCTAAGGTTATCTGGCGCAAGAACGACAAAGGGCCGATGAGTATTAATATCTGGGCGCCGGAACTGCATGAGGTTGACGGTGACTGGTACATCTATTTCGCTGCCGGCGACGTAGACCAGCCCTGGAGTATCCGGATGTATGCGCTGAAAAATACCGCCGCGAACCCTATGGACGGAGAATGGATTGAAGCCGGTCGCATTCAGACGCCGGTTGATTCTTTCTCGCTGGATGCCACAACCTTTCAACATGGCGGCAAACGTTATCTGGTGTGGGCACAGCAGGATGCCAGCCGTAGTTACAACTCGGCGTTATGGATAGCCGAGATGGACTCGCCTACCTCGATCAACTTCGATACCGTGACTTTGCTCAGCGAACCTACGCTGGACTGGGAAGTTGCCGGTTATAAAGTTAACGAAGGTGCCGCCGTACTTGTTCGCCATGGCAGGGTACTGATTACTTATTCGGCCAGTGCCACCGATCACCGCTATGCGATGGGGTTGCTGTGGGCCGATGAAAACGCCGATTTACTGGATCCGGCCAGTTGGCAGAAAAAAGCCGAGCCGGTATTCGCGACCAACGCGGCGGCCGGACGTTATGGCCCTGGCCATAACAGCTTTGTTAAAGCCGAGGATGGTCACACCGACCTGATGATTTACCATAGTCGTGATTATGAAATCTTACGAGGCACACCACTGACAGACCCCAATCGCCATGCCAGGGCCCGGGTCATATACTGGGACGCGGAAGGATTCCCGGTCTTTTTTGCAGACCAGACCGACTAGTCGAGGACAAAAAATAAGGTCACCGGTACGACGACCAGACTGGCGATATTGCCAAGGAGTACGATAGACGCCACCGTGTGTGGCGCCTGTTTGTAGCGCTCTGCCAGCATGAAATTGAGCACGGCCGGTGGCAATACTGAAAACAGCACAAAATACGCCGTATGGTCGCTGGATAACCCTGCCAGCAAGGCGAACGGGTAAGCCACCATAAAACCGGTTAATGGCCCGAATAATCCCCAAAATAAGCCGGAGCGCCAGTCCGCAAAGTCCACATCTGTCATACGAACACCCAACGCAAACAGCATCAGTGGAATGGATATCTGACCGAGCATATCAATAGGCGTGCTGGCCCATACCGGCAGTGTCCAGCCCGACAGGCTCCACACCAATCCGGCGGCGGTTGCCATGACCATGGGGTTAGTGGCCAGGGTTTTCAGCTGTGCCTTGTCGTGCAGGATATACACGCCGAGGGAAAAATGCAGCAGGGTACTGACCAGGAACATCGCAATGGCGGCACTTAAACCGGCCTCACCAAAGGCCAGTAAAGCCAGTGGCAATCCCAGGTTACCGCAATTGTTAAACATGGTCGGCGGAGCATAGGTTTTGGCTGAGACTCCCAGCCACTTGCAAACTGGCAGGGCCAGCAGGCCTGAGCCGACGACCATCAGGAATGTACCCAGCATCAGGTCGAGGTAGCTGAACAGATCAAAGGATTTGGAGGCCATAACAGAGAAAATCAGCGCGGGCACAAAGATGTCGATATTGATGCGGTTGGCTACGCCCATATCAGAGTCGGTTTTGCGGGCATACAAAAACCCCACCAGCACCATAATAAATAACGGAAATACCGTGGAAAAAATCCGTTCAATAATAGGCAATAACGTGTAGCTGTCTGACATGACAATCCTGTCTCTGAGGCAGTGCGGATAACCGCAAGGCAAAGAATAAGCGAGAATTCAGAGTAACGTGGATGGCAAAACGATACCAACAGATTGCGACAGAAGATGAAGGGGGCTCGGTAGTTGCCTGCGAGATTACGCCATTACTGGGCAAAGTGCTGACAATTTCATCCAGACCGTTAACCACAAATGAAGTTTCATTGCACCAAAAAGGTCCAAAGGTTCAGAGGAACGGGCAATTATTGTCGCTTTCTTTTACAGCTACACATGACCTGAAATTTAACTCTATGAATTATCTTATATAAAAAATTGGCCTTTTATTTGCTGTTTAATTTTTGTACACCTGGAGTCTTCTTCTATTTTCGGCTGACTGATATAAAGCCGCCCTTAAAAGGAATTAATGATGAAATTCAAATCTCCGCTAATTGGTCTGAGTACGCTGCTGTTTGGTGTTGTACATACTGGCCAGGCTGATGAGTTGCCTTCACCCGTCGTCGACACTGATTACCACTACAATGGCGCGCCCAGCGAAGAACTGGTTGAGCTGGGTCGTCTGTTATTTTTCGATAAAATCATGAGTGGCAATAAGAATATTTCCTGTGCAACCTGCCACAGTCCGCTGACATTCAGTGGTGACGGTTTGTCATTAGGTGTCGGAGAGGGGGGGAGTGGATTAGGCCGTTATCGCAACACCGGTGAGGGAGATGATGCGGTTGAAGGACGTATCGGCCGGCATGCACCGCATCTTTATAACCTCGGCGCTAAAGAGTTTACTCATATGAATTGGAATGGTATTCACTTTGAAGCGAATGGGCAGGTTAATACTGCAGCCAATCGTGATACGCCCCCAGACTTGGATAACGTGCTGGCTGGCCAGGCACTGTTTCCCATTCTTAATCAAAACGAAATGCTTGGCGATCCGATTGAAAATGAAATCGTCGCCCGTTTGATTCTCTCCCGCAATAATAGCTTCCCGCCGCTGTGGAATGCTTATATGGAGCGGCTGCGGGTCAATCCGGATTATGTGAGTTTATTTGATGCGGCCTTCAGTGATGTCAATAGCCCGGCAGATATTCAGATTCAGCACTATGCGAATGCGGTGGCCGCCTTTCAAACCGTCGCATTCCGGAGTGATAACAGCCCCTTCGATGCATACCTTCGTGGCAACTCTGAGGCACTAACGGCGCAGCAGTTGCGTGGTATGGATTTATTTTACGGCGCAGCGAATTGCAGCAGTTGTCATAGCGGTAAATTCCAGACCGACCATCAGTTTTACGGCATCGCTATTCCACAGGTAGGGCCGGGGGGCGAGGGCAGAACGCCTCATCAGGACCGGGGCAGGGCAGAAGCAACTCGTAATGATGAAGACTGGGGCAAATTCAGAACACCCTCCTTACGAAACGTGGCGTTAACGGCGCCATATGGTCATACCGGCGCTTATGCCACGCTGCGCGGCATTGTAATGCATCACCTTGATCCTCTCACCGCCCTGGAAAATTATGATCCCAGTCAGTTAGTCAAACCATCGCGGGATGATTTGGATGCCGATGATCTGATTGGCTATGACGACCTCAGTCTGCGTCAAATAGTGATAGATGCCAACGACCTGCAGCCGGTATCGCTTAGCGAGGCAGAAGTGAATGATTTACTGGCATTCCTGGAGTCATTAACCGATTTTAACGTCATGGAGCAGCTGGAGTGGATCCCGCAAAGCGTGCCCAGTGGTTTACCGGTAAAAGACTAGGTCAGGTTGACTGTATCTCTGGCCTATTGTGGCGAGCGTGTTGCACACTGACTTTCCAGTTGGGTAATACGCTCAGCAAAGGCATTGCCCAATGTGAGGTAATCCTCAGAGGTATAGTGCCAGCCATCGTTAAGGTGGGTGAAGTGTTCGGTGATGGTGACCAAAGCGGCGCAGCTGTCCTGTTCAACAAAGTTCAGTTGCGCTTGTTGCACCACGCTGCCCCAGTTCATTCTGAGGCCGTCTTCAGGGTCCATTCCTGAATCGGTAATTTTGCCTAATACAACAGGCAAATCGGGCTTGCGAAGGGCGGCCCTGAACAGTGCTACTATGTTTTTCAGGTTGTCTGAATAGCGTTTGGCGGTGATTTCACTGTCGTATGCATCCGACTCCCCCTGCATCCAGATAATGCCCGCTGGCTCAAGGGTGTCTGGCTCACCATCGCCGTCAATATCTCGTGCGGCAAAAGCTTCCCGGAGTGTGGTTAAAAAGTGGTCGTACTGGTTAATGCCATTGCCACGGCGATAGTCCGGATACCAGTTATTGCCCACTCCATAGCCCAGCGCTGAGCCGCCCAGCGCATATTTAATCAGGGCAACATTGTGCTGCGGGTGAAGTGTAGCAATGCGATGGCCAAAACTGAGTTCCGGACCAAAATAATCAGAGCGCTGGTTAGCCTGGGGGGTAGCCGAAAACTGACGACCAAACCCCGGTTGCAGAACCTCCCACAGGCCAACACCACCATGAGGTTTAAAGTCGGCCACCGGGTTCCCCTGGAAAATCGGCACTGTAGTTAATGGCGTGCGGTACTGTGCGGGTAAATCACTGTTTTCACCGAAGCCTTCCATGTTGGACTGGCCACCGAGGTAATACACTTTATACGTTGTTGCCATTACCGGAGAGGTTATCAATAACATTACCATGAGTAGTCTTCGCATAACGTCTCCTTGGTGGTGATTAATCACCCGGGCAGGGGGCTTAAAGCAAAGCCGGTGACGAAGCACCGGCCTGACTGTTTACCAGAAGCGGATATAAATAAAGGCAGTGATACCCAGAATACCCACCGTATGAATGTAATCCCATTTATCGAGGCCCTCGACAACCTCTTTCATGGTGCCCTTGCCCAGAGTTCGGAAGGTAAGGCCCTGCAGCTTCTCTTCACTGGCCGCTTTGGTGAACATACTCACCACAATCATAATGATGGTGACCAGTACGAACAGCAAAATACAGTAGTACAGCCAGTTCATCTCCACAATCCAGGCAAAGCTGGTGTTTGCCAGGCTGTCCTTAAACGGCAGCATGACCAGTCTGATCATACCCAGTACAAAACCCGAAACCAGACCTGCATAGCCGGCCGCCGGTGTAATTCGACGACTTACCAGACCGAGCAGGAATACCGCAGCAATACCCGGAGCAATAAGCGACTGTACGCTTTGCAGATACTCATACAAGACATCGGCAATTAAGCTCATTACCGGGATCCAGAGTATGCCCAGGATCACAATGACGATAGTGGCGAGACGGCCCACTTTTAGCAGATGCTTCTCGCTGGACTCCGGTTTGAATTTCTTATAAAAATCGATGGTAAACAGCGTAGCGGAAGAGTTGAACAGCGATGCCAGTGAACTCATCAGCGCAGCAACCAGACCACCGATAACAATCCCTTTTACCCCGGAAGGTAATAGTTCGGCTACCAGCGTTGGGAACGCCTGGTCAGCACTGGCGTAGTTGATAATGCCCTTCTCTTTGAGAGCAACCGCAATCATGCCCGGGAACAGGAAAATGAATACTGGCAGTAATTTCAGGTAACCGGCAAACATGGTACCACGACGGGCTTCTTTGATGCCCTTGGCTGATAATACGCGTTGTACAATATATTGGTCGGTACACCAGTACCAAAAGCCGATAATAAAAGAGCCGAAAATGATGCCTGGCCAGGGGAAGTCCACATCGCTGGCTGCGCGAATGAGGTGCAGGTTAGCGTCGTTAATGCGCTCAACTTCCGACCAGCCGCCGACCTGGTCAAGGCCTATCACCAGAATGAACACTGAACCGATTATCAGTACCGGGGTTTGCAATACTGAAGTCCACATAATCGCCTTCATACCACCGAGTACTGTGTAGATACCGGTAATGATGACCAGACCTAAAGCGGAAATCCAAAAGAAGTCGATACCCCAGATGCTGTCGATGCCGAGGATGGTTTTAAAGGCAATCCCCCCGGCATAAACGGTCACCGCAACTTTGGTCAGTACATAACTGACGAGTGAAATTACGGATAGAAAGGTACGCGAGGCTGAATTGTACCGGCGTTCGAGGAACTCCGGCATGGTGTACACTTTACTGCTCCAGTAAAAGGGAACGAAAACCCAACCAAGGAGCAGGATGATCCACGACTGAAGTTCCCAGTGAGCCAGTGCCATACCCGACTGAGCCCCTGAGCCTGATAGGCCAACGAGGTGCTCTGAGCCAATGTTCGAGGCAAAGATAGAGGCACCGATTACCAGCCAGCTGGCGTTACGACCGGCAAGAAAATAATCGGCCGTATCTTCTTCTTTTTGTCGCATGGACATTCCGACCACGCCCAGTAACAAAATAAAAAATCCAGCCAGAACCAGCCAGTCGAGTGTACTTAATTCAACCATGTAAAAATCCTGATACCATGATGTCAGCTCAAAATAATTAAAAAATATTATATTACAATATGGGTAATGAAAAGCTTTTTGTTAAAACAGCGTTAAATTCCATAATGGGGTTAATAGATTGTTTTTAGTGCTGGATCAATTTTAAACGCTTGCACGTTGGGGGCTTACAACTCTATGATGTGATCAAATGTATTAACAATAAAGCCAACAGGTACCGCCGATAAATATGATATTATCCGTGGTTATGGCCGTAAGCAGAAAGATTATAATCCATGGCGCGAATTGAGAATTTAAATCTGTCGCAACGCGTTACCAATGAACTGGGTAAAGCGATTATTGCAGGAGTCTATGGCGAAGGCTCTGGTCTTCCAACTGAAGCTCAGCTTTGTACCGAGTATGGCATCAGTCGTACCGCAGTACGTGAAGCGGTGAAAATGCTGGCAGCGAAGGGGTTAATATCCTCCCGGCCACGGCAGGGGATCCGGGTTGAACCGCCCGAAAACTGGAATTTATACGATACCAGTGTACTGGGGTGGATGTTTGAAAGCAGCCCGTCCTTGCTGGTATTGAAAGAGTTTTTGCAGATGCGCCTGGCCATTGAGCCGCAAGCGGCAGCGCTGGCCGCTAAACATGGTTCACCAGAAGCCATTGCGCAAATTGAGCTGGCTTTAAATGCCATGGATAACGCTGCACAAACCGACGGCTCTATCCATCAGCCCGATTTAGAGTTTCATACGGCCATTTTACTTGCCAGTGGCAATCGCTTTTTCTACCAGCTAAGGGATTTCATCAGCACCGCTTTAAATGTAAGCTTCCAGTATACGACTAACGCCAAGGACAGCCTGCAAACCATCGCCGACGAACATCGCAAGATTTATCAGGCGATCAAAAATGGTGAAGCAGAGCGAGCCAAAAACATGATGGCGTATCTGATCGATGAAGCAATGGCTTACATTGAGCTGAAGATTGCTGAATCTGAACTGTCAGCGTAACAAATTATTATTTAATAACGAAAGTTGGTGTGTACTGAGCCATCATCTATGGTGATTTTTTTATGACCCAGTCGTCTGATACTTCAGCCTGTTATCCAAGCCTGATGAACCGCAGCGTATTTATTACCGGCGGTGGTACGGGTATTGGTGAGGTGATGGTGGAGCGATTTTGTGCACAGGGAGCCCGGGTGTGTTTTGTTGATGTCAATGTCGGGAAAAGTCAGGCATTGGTGGAACGAATGGCCGAAGCCGGCAACGGCCAGGCAACATTTATAGAATGTGACCTGCGCGATCTGCAAGCCCTGAAGAGCGCTATAGCAAAGGCCGGACAACTCCACGGCGATATCAGTGTGTTAATTAACAACGCCGCCGATGATACCCGTCACGAATTTGAAGAAGTGGATGAGGCGTATTGGGATGATCGTATTAACGTGAACCTGCGTCCGAGCTTTTTTGCTGCCCAGGCGGTCATCGAACAAATGCGACGCTGCGGTGGTGGCAGCATTGTTAATATGGGCTCCGTAAGCTGGCGCCAAAAACAAACCTGTATGCCGGTTTATACTACCGCGAAAGCTGCTATTGATGGTCTTACCCGAACACTGGCTGCAAAGCTTGGCCCGGAACATATCCGGGTTAACACGCTTGTGCCGGGCTGGGTGATGACCGAAAGGCAAATGACGCGCTGGGCTGGTCCTGAAATTGTTCAGGAAGTGCAACAGGCTCAGTGTATTCATGAAACTCTGCTACCTATAGACATTGCTAATGCAGCCTTATTCCTCGCTGCGGACGACAGCAAGATGATGACCGCCCAAACGCTGATTATCGACGCGGGTTGGGTGTAAAGTCATTCTTAAGCTTGCCGGCTGTCAGCCGGCATGCCTATTTCTCTGAATATTTCTTTTGACCTAAGCGGCCCGGGCTGGCGCTTTACGGTGCTGCGAAATCACTATGACTAATTGTTATGTTGCAAAAATGTGTACATTCTGGCACTGTGCACAAATCATATGTAATATAATATGTAAATTGTATGTTACGCATAACAGTTAAGTTTTAGTTGAAGGATTGTTTGTTTGACCGACTATATCCTGGTGTATCTGGTCCTAATCATCGGTTCATGCTTGCAGAGTGTCATAGGCTTTGGGCTGGGTCTGTTGGGTGCGCCGCTTATCTTTTTGATCATGCCCGAACTGGTTCCTGGCCCCATGATCCTCAATGCTTTACTGTTAACGACCCTGTTGGCGGTTAAACACCAATACGATATCGACTTAAAACAGACCGGATTTTCTATTCTTGGCGGCACGGCGGGTGTGCTGGTGGCAGGTAGTGTGCTGCTTTATATTGATGCCCATCAGTACCAGATGTTACTTGGCGTCTGCATCATTGCTGCAGTGATATTGTCGCTGGTGGGTGTTACACCGCGTATCAGTGTTATCTCCAATTTAATTGCGGCCATGATCTCGGGCTTTATGGGAACGACCACATCGGCCGGTGGTGCCCCCATGGGCTTGCTTTATCAGGCGGAAGACAAAGATAAGATTAAAGCCAACCTGAGTGTCTTTTTTGTTTATATCAACATGTTTGGCATTGCCGTTTTGTGGTTTACCGGTGCGGCGGGGCATGACGATCTTGAGCTCTTCTTAAAATGTATTCCGGCTATTCTGATTGGCTGGTTCGCATCGTTTTTCATTAACCGGCGTATCAACGAAATACTGGTTAGAAAACTGATCCTGGTGGTGGCAGCGTTTGCCGGTACCGTGCTGATTGTTGCCAGTTAAGCTGTATTTCCTCTCTCCCTAAGCTTTCATAAACTATCCCATACCTGTCCGTTTGGACCGCTGATTTCATGTTCCTTTACATTTAAATTTAGCTTTCTTCTGCAAAGGTTATTGCGGAAGGGGGTCTCGGCAAACCTGTATATACCCGAGATAAAATTGTTTTCAGATAATCAGCTGAAAATTAAACCCATGTGAAGGAACAATCTATGTATGAATTAAATAGCAAGCATATCGAGCTGGTTAGCGGTGGCGGTGACGTTATCGATGCCGCAGAAGGCGCTACAACTGGTGCAGGTGCAGGCGCTACCGTGGTCGGTATTGCCGTTGCAGTAGGAGCTACTGTTACCGCTCCGGTTGTGATTGGTGTGGTAGCTGCCGGAGCTTTGATAGGAGCAGCTTATGAATATTTCTCAGACTAAGGAGAGCAATATGAGATGTTTGGAGTCAGACGAGTGTATGGTGGTTACAGGCGGGTCGGTAAGCGGTACTGAAGCTCTCGAAGCTGCGGGCTCAGGTGCGCTTTCCGGAGCCGCTACGGGAGCTACTGTAGGTGCTGCCATGGGGGGCATTATTGGTGCTGCCGCAGGTGCAGTGGCTGGCAGTATCGTAGGCGCAGTGGTGTCCGGTGTTGATAGCATAGTTGATCAAATCCAGGACGATGGTGGCAGTGTCTTCTAACGCTTGAGCGGTTCGTTAAGAACCGCTTTTTCCTCTATGAATCGTAAACTATTATTCGGAGAAAACACATGGAACGTATCTATATTTACTCAAGCCTGCTACTGATGACTGTGGCGGTTTATCACGGCTTTAGCGAAGGATACATCTGGTTACCCGTTATCCTGACGCCCATTGCGCTTGTCGTTGCGGCAAAGCTTTATGCTCACACACAGGGCAAACAACTAAGCCATTGGCAAAAAGAACTACCGGTACTGAAAGTCATGGCTTACGTACTAAGAGACAAGCGACTGTGCCAGCAACAAAATAGTCAGTCATTATTTGCTGTACTGTTTTTCGGTAGCTTTTTCCTTTGTGCTGATATCTCAATGGTTTTATTCTTAAGTGACATTCACTATTCGATTCTGTTTGCAGGTTGTGTAAGCTTTGCCTTTCTCTATTCAGCTTTGATGGTGAATTATCAGCCGGCCAGCTGACTAAAGGAGTCAGTTATGGATGGGGTCACCCGCAGGACTATTTAACAGCGAAAAGATGTAATGCCGGTCAAAATTTTAAATGTAAGTCGTCACAGGTGCAGCCTCGGCGAGGGCATCTATTACAGTGCCCGGTACAACTGCGTTTTCTGGGTTGATATTAAGCAGCAGGTGTTATACCGAATGGATTATACCACTAAGGCTGTGACGGCTACTCCAATGCCAGAACAAATTGGATGGCTAAAAGAAACCCGTTCCGGCCGTTTTATTGTTGGATTACAGTCGGGCATATACTGGCTAAACGACGATCTGAGCTGTGGCGAGTGCTTTTTGCAGCTGAGCGAAGAACCGTCAGGCAATCGCTTGAATGATGCAAAAACCGACCAGGCTGGCCGGCTGTATTTTGGCACCATGGATGATAGTGAAGCGGCAACTAGCGGTAGTCTTTATCAACTGACCAGTCTCAACGAAAATCGCAACTTACATAAAGTAGACAGTGGCTATGTCGTCTCTAATGGCCCTGCCATTAATCTTGCCGGAGACCGGCTTTATTCGGTGAGTTCTGCCACCCGAACCATCTACACCTTTTCCGTTGATAGCAATGGACAGCTAGCCGATAAACGCCAACACATTGTTTTACCCGCGCACCACGGTTATCCGGACGGCATCACGGTGGATAGCCAGGACAACCTTTGGGTGGCCTGCTGGCAAGGCCATGGGCTGTGTTGCTTTGATCCGGCAGGAAAGCTCATCGAGCGAATTGTATTGCCAGCACCACAAATTACTAATGTCACTTTCGGCGGGCCTGCTTACTCAACACTGTTTGTTACCTCAGCCTGCACCGGCATGGATGATGATGCGTTAAATCATTATCCGTTGGCTGGTAGCGTGTTTGAAATCGACGTGGGTGTAACAGGTGTGGCTGAACCCAGGGTTAATGATAACTAACTCCAGATTTATCAACCTCTTGTATACTGGCCTAAGGTAAACGTATACCCTGCCTGATGGCTCCAGTCAGTTTATATTGGCAAACCTTGTCTACGTTAAATAGCTGATCGGAGCAGACATGTTTACTCAGAGTTATTTACATCTATGTAAAAAAATATGAGAATAGGGAAAACGTTTACCCTTAAGTTAAGCAGGAATTAACCATGTCTGTTCCTTTTGAGCCGTCAGATCATCCGCATCGACGTTACAATCCGTTACTGCAAGAATGGGTACTGGTATCGCCACACCGGGCTAAGCGCCCCTGGCAGGGCCAGCAGGATGAGCCAGACCAATCGGTCTTACCTGCCTATGATGAGAGTTGTTATTTGTGCCCGGGAAATACCCGGATCAACGGAGAAGTCAATCCGGCTTATGAAGGGACTTTTGTGTTTACCAACGACTTCGCCGCGCTGCAACCGGACACGCCCGATAGTGCCAGTAGCGACCCGCTGTTTCGCTATGAGTCTGAACAGGGCTGTAGCCGGGTGATTTGCTTTTCGCCGGATCACAGCAAAACACTGCCATTACTTACGGATGAAGAAAGAGTTGGCGTAGTGCAATGCTGGATGGCTCAAACCGCAGAACTTGGCGTTGACTACCCGTGGGTACAGGTGTTCGAGAATAAAGGTGCGATGATGGGCTGTTCCAATCCGCACCCCCATGGTCAGGTTTGGGCGCAGCGCCATTTACCTACCCAGGCCGAAAAGAAACAGGCGAGTTTTGCCGAATATTATCAGCAACATAAAAGTTCCTTATTACTGGACTATGCAAACCGTGAAGTGGCATTAAACGAGCGGGTTGTGTGTATTAATGACGATTGGCTGGTAGTAGTGCCCTATTGGGCGGCGTGGCCGTTCGAAACGCTGTTACTGCCACGTTTTAGTGTGTCTTCGCTGGCTGCGCTGAGTGATTCACAGGCCGAGAACCTGGCCGTTATTGTGGGTGAGATCACCAGCAAGTATGACAATTTATTTAACACGTCTTTTCCTTATTCTATGGGGTGGCACAGCCAGCCTTGCGATGGTGAGGAACACCCGGAGTGGGGATTACACGCTCATTTCTTTCCACCTTTGCTGCGCTCTGCCAGTGTCAGAAAATTTATGGTGGGTTATGAAATGATGGCCGAGGCCCAGCGCGATCTGACCCCGGAACAAGCTGCCCAGCGCTTGCAGGCACTATCAACAACGCATTATAAAAAGGCCGGCCAATGACACTTGCTGATGTTTCTTCTCTTTTTACCACTTATTTCAATGCTGCGGCCGAGGTTACCAGCCATGCCCCTGGCCGGGTCAATCTGATTGGTGAACACACCGATTACAACGAGGGATTCGTGTTTCCGGCGGCAATTAATTTTGGTACCGCTATCGCTGCGGCCAGACGGGATGACGGTATTATCAGGGTGGTGGCCGTTGATTACGATAATGCGTGTGCCGAATTTTCCCTCGACAACATTGAGCATCAGCCACAACCGGGCTGGCTTAACTATGTGAAGGGCGTTTGTCAGGTGGTTCGTGCCAGGTATCCGCAGCTAGGCGGGGCTAACCTGGTGGTCACCGGTAATGTACCACAAGGGGCCGGCCTGAGTTCTTCGGCTTCTTTTGAAGTAGCAATCATCAGTACGTTAACTCAGCTTTATGACCTGAATATTGAGGGGATTGAGGCGGCGCTGCTTGGCCAGCAGGCCGAGAATGAGTTTGTTGGCTGTTCCTGCGGCATTATGGATCAACTGATTTCTGCGTTAGGTAAACCCGGTAAGGCCATGTTGCTGGATTGCCGCGATTTGTCTCAGCGCTTTATCGCCCTGCCCGAAGACTTCGCGATTATGATTGTGAATTCAAACGTTAAGCGTGGCCTGGTCGACAGTGAATACAATCTGCGCCGTCAGCAGTGCGAGTCGGCAGCCAGTAAACTTGGGGTAGCCAGTTTGCGGGACGCAGACATTGCTTTGCTGGCATCGCACAAAGCAACCTTAACTCCAGACGAATACAAACGGGCGCGCCACATTATTACTGAAAATGAGCGAACGACCACCATGTTCGATGCCCTTTCAAACGGTGATATTGGCAAAGTAAGCCAACTGATGGCTGAGTCTCATGATTCCATGCGTGATGACTTTGAGATTACAGTGCCAGCCATTGATACTTTAGTAGAAATTATCCAGCAGACGATAGGTGAATCAGGCGGTGCCAGGATGACCGGAGGCGGTTTTGGCGGTTGTGTAGTTGCTTTATTACCAAAAAATTTGCTTTTAGGGGTGACTAAACAGGTGGAAGACAAGTATTATGCGAAAACTGGGCTGAAACAAACTATTTACATTTGCACCGCTGAACAAGGTGCTTTTGACAAAAATTGTTAATTCGTTGCTCATTTACGTATTAAAATTACAAATCTGTAGGTCGCAACATGAAAATTGAAACACTCGACATAACGTTATTCGTTATCTATGTCATTGCCTTAATAGGTATTGCATGGTGGGTTTCCCGGGAAGAGAAGGGACACGAGAAAGACACCAATGATTACTTTCTGGCCGGCTCCAGTCTGCCTTGGTGGGCCATTGGCGCTTCACTGATTGCAGCCAATATTTCGGCAGAGCAAATCATCGGCATGTCCGGTTCTGGCTATATGGTCGGGTTAGCGATCGCGTCCTATGAGTGGATGGCTGCTATTACCCTGATTATTGTAGGTAAATACTTCCTGCCAATCTTCCTTAAACACAAAATCTACACCATGCCGCAATTCCTTGAGCAACGCTATGACCACCGTGTACGCATGGTAATGGCCGTGTTCTGGTTGGGTGTTTATGTGTTTGTTAACCTCACTGCGGTGCTGTGGCTGGGCGCGTTGGCGATCAATACTATTGCTGGTGTCGACCTGATTTACGGTATGATTTTCCTCGGCTTATTCTCTCTGGCCTACTCTTTGTACGGTGGGCTTAAAGCGGTAGCCATGACCGACATCATTCAGGTAGTGCTATTGGTTCTGGGGGGCTTGTTCCTGTCATACACGGCTTTGAACATTATCGGCGACGGTGCTGGTGTGTGGGCAGGTTTCAATACCGTTACTGAGCAACTGCCTGGCAAGTTCGATATGATCCTCAGTGAAGACAATCCACACTACATGGATCTGCCGGGCCTCTCGGTTCTGATTGGTGGTATGTGGATCATGAACCTGTCTTACTGGGGCTTCAACCAGTACATTATTCAGCGTACGCTGGCTGCGAAGAGTGTTAATGAAGCGCAGAAAGGGATTGTATTTGCTGCCTTCCTGAAAGTACTGATGCCGTTGATTGTGGTACTACCGGGTATCGCCGCGGTGCTGCTGGTACCTGATCTGGAAAAAGCCGACCAGGCCTATCCATCGCTGATGACGCTGATGCCGGTTGGCCTCAAAGGCATTATCTTCGCCGCACTGGTTGCTGCCATTGTGTCGTCGCTGGCGTCCATGACAAACAGTGTTTCGACCATTTTTACCATGGATATCTACAAAGATCGCAACCCGAATAAGAGCCAGCATCACTACGTGAAAGTCGGTCGTATTGTGAGTTTAGTGGCACTGATTATTGCCATGCTAGTGGCTAAGCCTCTGCTGGGTCAGTTTGATCAGGCGTTCCAGTATATTCAGGAATTTACCGGCTTCTTTACACCGGGTATTGTCGCCTTGTTTGCACTGGGTATGTTCTGGAAAAAGACAACGGCTAACGGTGGTCTGGTTGCCGCGGTGGGTTCCGCAGTATTCAGTCTGGCATTTAAATTACTGCTGCCTGAGCTGCCATTTATGGACCGTGTGGGCATTGTATTTTTACTGTGTGTTGGTCTGGCAGTCGCAATCAGCCTGTATGAAGGCAAAGGCGACCATGACCACGCTGTTCAGCTTAACGATATTAACTTTAAAACGTCTTCGGTGTTCAATGTGGCCTCTGTCGCATTAACCATCGTGGTGGCGGCGTTTTATATCACCTGGTGGTAGTCTCTACCGCTTGCTGATAGCGTTTCTAAAAGCCTCAATTTGATTGAGGCTTTTTTTTATCTGTTTTATGCCTGTCTGTAGTGAGGGGGATGACGGGCATAAGCTATTTACTCGTGCAGGTACCGGGCCTGACCAGGCCAGCGTAAAAGAACCGGTTTCCGGGACAGGTGAAAAGCCCGCCATTTTCAAGTAGTCTTTTTGCTAAAACAAGGAGTTAGTATGCCGTTATCGGGTATTTTTATTTAACCTGAAAAAGGCGCTGAGCGAGCGCAAAAAATGCGTTATACTGGCAAGCTTTACACATGACGACGAAGCGCTGCATGCGCTTATATTATTATAAAAGCGTAAACAGATTTTAGGAGACATCATGGCAACTCGAGGCGTTAACAAAGTCATTCTGGTCGGTAATTTAGGTAACGACCCGGAAGTACGTTACATGCCCAACGGCAACGCCGTTGCCAATCTAAGCCTGGCGACCAGTGAAAGCTGGAAAGATCAGCAAGGGCAGGTGCAGGAACGTACAGAGTGGCACCGTTTAACCATGTATCGCCGGTTAGCTGAAATTGCTGGTGAATACCTGAAAAAAGGGTCGCAAATTTACGTAGAAGGTAAACTGCAAACCCGTAAATGGCAGGACCAACAGGGTCAGGACCGTTATACTACCGAAATTATCGTTGATCAGATGCAAATGCTGGGCGGACGTGAAGGTGGTCAGGGTGGCCAGGGCGGTGGTTACCAGCAACGACCACAAGGTGGTCAGCAAGGCGGTGGCCATGGTGGCGGCAACCAGAATTACGGTGGCGGTAACCAGGGTGGTGGCAATCAGGGCGGCGGTTATCAACAGCCAGCTCAACAGCAGCGCCCACAAGGTGGCCAGAATCAACCAAAACCGCCAATGGCTGAACCCGATTTCGACTTTGATGACGATATCCCGTTCTAAATGGCAGTCTGAATAATTTAGAAACCTCGCGAAAGCGGGGTTTTTTTATGGAGATAAAAAAATGGGAAGCATAAAGCTTCCCCAAAAAACTCCGTATGCCTAAGAGGCAGCATACAGGGGCACATGTAGTGAAATGAAGTGAGTGGGCAGTTGCTGACCGGGTGCCATACCAACTGCCCTGGGCTGGGCTACGAAATACATTCTGCCTCGCCCGGAAAACCTGTCTACAGTGCAATATTTGTCTTATTTATATCACTAATACTGAGACGAATGGCAGCAGCAAATTGACAATGCGCTAATGAGTGAGGTTCATTAATCGATAACCGGCAAAGTCACTCCCGGTAGCGCAGCCTGTCAATCACGGCGCTAAAGGCCGGAGAGTGGTTATTACGGTTCGGGTAGTAAAGATGATAGCCGGGAAACGGCTGACACCAGTCTTCCATTACCCGAATTAACTTGCCTTGTGTGAGCGCGGAAGCGAACATATCTTCGGGTAAGAAGGCCAGGCCGAAGCCTTCCAGCGCCGCTTTGCAAATGAGCGCCGGATGATTAAAGATAACCTGCCCTTTGGATTTTACATTCACCTGACGCTTACCATTATCGAGCTCCCACTCGTATACCCGTCCGGCCGAAATCAGACGCAGGCTGATACATTTGTGTTCGGTGAGTTCTTCGGGGGAGGTGGGCGTTCCGTGTTGTGCCAGATAGCCGGGCGTTGCAACCATGGCCATCCGCATTGGCGGGCCAACCCGTACAGCAATCATGTCTTTTTCGACCGCTTCACCCAAGCGGACGCCCGCATCAAAACGGCTCGACACTATGTTGGTAAAACCGTTATCAACATTAATTTCCAGCTGAATATCCGGGTATTCTTCCAGTAATGGCGATAATTTGGGCCACACCAGGTTGAAAGCAGCATGATCGCTACAACTAATGCGCACCAGGCCAGCCGCCTTACTGGTGAGTTCAGAAAGCATTTCCAGTTCGGTATCTATATCCTCAAAGCGCGGAGCAATTCGTTGTAGAATGCGCTCACCGGCCTCTGTGGTTGACACGTTTCTGGTGGTGCGGGTCAGTAACCGGATGCCCAGACGTTCTTCGAGCGCACGCATGGAATGACTCACATGGCGATTCAACAGAAAGTTGAGGGCAAAAACGTGGTATGGGAAGAAAAAGTCAGCGACGAACAGTACGGTCAGTAAGGAGACTTTCAATGCGAACCCGATTTGGTAAATTTTATGCGGCAGCTACTACAGGCGCCGCACTATCGATTGCAGCGTTTGGTAGTCATGCAGGAGAAGCGTCAATGAACAGTAAGTATGTCGAGCGTGTAGCACCGCTGGTTGCTACCAATCAGAATCAATGGATGGAAAACGATTTGTGGCAACGCGAAGCGCTTTCTTCGCGGGATCGAAGTATTGTTACTCTGGCTGCACTGATTGCCCGCGGCCAGCTCGACGCGATGCCTGAAATCGTGGAAAAGGCGCTGGCCAGCGACGTTACGCCCGAAGAAATTGCCGAAATCATAAACCACCTGGCTTTCTATACCGGCTTTGCCAATGCCCGGGCTGCGATTGCTGCGATTGGTCCGGTTTACGAGGCCCACAACATTCAGGCTAAACAGCTGCCGTCGGACAAGCTGGAGTTGCTGTCTTATGACAAGGAAGCCGAACAACAGCGCCGGACTTTTGTGGATAAGACCTACGGCGAAGTCAGTCCGGGCACGGTTGCTTACACCACCGACGCTTTATTTATGGATCTTTGGCTGCGCCCGGGATTAGCGCCACGTGACAGAAGTCTCGCCACGGTCAGTGCACTGGTGGCTACCGGTCAGGTTGAACAGGTTAATTTCCACCTTAATAAGGCGATGGATAACGGACTGACTGAACCTGAAGCCGGTGAGGTGATCACTCAGATTGCGTTTTACTCTGGCTGGCCAAAAGCGTTTTCGGCGCTGCCGGTGTTTAAAGAGATCTTTGCCAAACGCAAAGAGTAGTCGCTTTAAACGATGTACCATAAGCCCGCCTGATGCGGGCTTTTTTGTTATGCATGACAGCGCGGCCTAAAATACATATAGTAAAATTCTGTTTGTGTTTGCTGTACAGGAAAGCGTATGGATTGTCCAAAGTGTCATGGTAATTTTGAGCATCTCAGTACACCGGCCGGTGTCATTGAACGCTGTTGTACCTGTCATGGTTTATGGTTTGACGTGATGGAACACCAGGAACTTAAGGATTTCGCCAAAGCGGTTGATACCGGTGACCGGGAAATGGGCGCTTTATACAGCGAAATAAGTGATATTTACTGCCCGGTGTGCCCTAACATTAAAATGCTCGAAATGACCGACAGCGGGCAACGTCACATTCATTTTGAAAGCTGCCCCCAATGCCATGGCCGTTTCTACGATGCCGGGGAGTACGTCGACTATGCCACGGTCTCACTCAGTGATTTTCTCAAGCGTTTCGGCTTACTAAAATAACCGCTAATGGCCGAGTAAAGCCTTCATGTGATGAGCGATAATCCACTCCTCATCCGTAGGGATCACCCTGACTTTCACACGTGATCCCGGCTTACTGATAAGGGATTCTCCGGCCTGGTTAGCCGTTTCATCAATACTGATGCCAAGCCAGCTCAGCGCTTCGCTTACACGCTGGCGAATCAAGGGCTGGTTTTCCCCCACGCCAGCCGTAAAGACCAGCGTATCCAGACCGTGTAATTCAGCGCAGAGGGAGCCCACTGCCCGCACTATATAATGGCAATAAAGAGCAATAGCCTCTGCAGCGGCAGGGGTTGTCATTTGGTCTACCAGCTGGCGCATGTCGTCGCTGATCCCCGAAGCGCCCAGCAACCCGGACTGTTTATACAGCATGGAGGTAACCTCTGCTGCACTCATGTTTAACTGCGTTTGACAGTGCAACACCAAACCGGGGTCTATAGTGCCACACCGTGTGGCCATCATCAGGCCATCGAGCGCGGTAAAGCCCATCGTCGAGCTTATGCTGCAGCCATCACGCATAGCGCAACCACTGGCACCGCTGCCAAGATGCAGTACGATTGCCCGACCGCCGCAGTGCTGCGCCTGTTGTGCCAGCTGACGGCTGATATATTCATAAGACAGACCGTGAAAGCCATAACGGCGAATGCCCTGTTGTTGCAGGCTGGCCGGAATGGCATAGCGGGTATGTAAGGCCGGCTGAGTCTGATGAAAAGCGGTGTCGAAACAGGCCACCTGAGTCAGCTTTGGGTGGAGCTCACGTAATACCTTTACGGCATGCAGATTGTGAGGCTGATGCAGGGGGGCGAGGTCGCACAGCTTGTCGAGTGATGCCAGGGCGGCGTCATCGATTAACAGCGGTTTGGTATGCTTGGTGCCGCCGTGGACAACCCGGTGGCCCACGGCAGTCACATAGCCGCCGTGGTGCAGCACTTCCTCAAGGGTTTCTGCGTAGTTGTCGGCGGTGAGCTCAAACACGCCCCGTTCTGCAACCTTGAGGTCCACAGCGTCAAACACCGCGTATTTTAAAGTGGAAGAGCCACTGTTTAATACCAGGTAGTGGGGCACATCAGCGGACGTACTCATAACGGCGCATCTCCCCGTTTGCGCTGATAAACCAGCGCCATGGCGCAGGATACCTTGCGGGTTAACGGGCCGCCGGCCCGACTGGTCAGAATAATCGGCGCGCGGGCGCCCAGAACAATGCCAGCACCTTCTATCCCGGACAGATAACGCATTTGTTTAAACAGCATGTTGCCCGACTCCAGATCCGGTGCAACCAGAATATCAGCATCACCGGCGACCTGCGATAAAATGCCCTTGGCTTGGGCCGCTTCGGCGGAAATGGCGTTATCCATCGCCAGAGGCCCGTCGAGTAGTCCGCCAACAATTTGACCCCGCTCAGCCATTTTGCACAGCGCGGTTGCATCAAGTGTCGAGGGAATTTTCTCTTCGACAGTCTCAACCGCCGACAGGATAGCGACCTTAGGTGTTTTGTTGGTCAGGGCGTACACCAGTTCTATGGCGTTTTGAATGATATCTTTCTTGGTGGCCAGGTTAGGGCGGATATTAATCGCTGCATCGGTCAGAAACAGCGATTTATGATAGCTGGGCGCATCGAGCGCAAAGATATGGCTCATAACCCGACCGGTTCTGAGCCCGTAATCCTTGTTGAGTACTTCGTGCATCATTTCATCGGTGTGCAGGTGGCCCTTCATCAGGGCTTCAGCCTTGCCGCTGCTAACCAGTTTAACTGCTGCTTCCGCGGCGGCGTGACTATGGGGCGTGTCGACCAGTTCAAAGCCGGAGATATCAAGTTTATTGTCCTGCGCTACCTGTTCGATACGCGCCTTCGGGCCCACCAGTATGGGGGTAATCAGATTGTCTGCTGCGGCTTCCAGGGCACCGGCCAGTGAATTCAGGTCAACCGGGTGAATCACACAGGTCTTAAGCGGCGACATGCCTTTTGCCATGTCCATAAATTGCTGATAGCGGTCACTGCTTTGCTCTTTAAGCTCCACTGCCGGCAATACCGCTCTGGGCCGGTCTATTTGTTCGGTAGGGGCTTTCACCAGGGCCTGGCCGTCGATAACCACCTCACCTTCCTGGTTAGTGCAGGCACAATCTAGCAGAATTTGATGATGCTCGCGTTTTTCTACCACCGTGACCGTAACGGTTAGATTATCGCCCAGCGACACCGGACGGCGGAACGTGAAATCCTGCTTCAGGTAAATCGTGCCCGGACCGGGTAACTGGGTACCCAGCACGGTTGAAATCAAAGCGCCTCCCCACATCCCATGAGCGATAATATGATGAAACTGAGAACTGTTGGCATATTCTTCATCAACGTGGGCGGGGTTCACGTCGCCTGACATGATTGCAAACAGCTGTATATCTTTACGGGTCAGCGTACGGGAAAGCGAGGCTTTATCGCCCACCGCAATGCTGTCGTAGGGTTTATTACGTATCATTTCCATATTGATTCTCCGGCCAGAGGCGCCACATGTTGAAAGCTGTAACTCGCTTTGTAATATTACATGGTTACACTACAAGTAGATGAATAAATGTGCATTGATACCCATCAAGATCAAGCTTTTTAAGTGCCGGCACTGGTATGCTGAACAAAACCGTCAGGGAGACTTGTTATGATAAATCATGAAAGTAATGTTATTGAATACACATACACCGATCAGCACGCGGTCCCCGATGATGTTAGCGAGCCACTAAAGCCCGATTACGCTATTAACCAGGTACTGGCCCAATTTACCGGCGGTATTGACCCGGTAGCATATTCACTGGCTTTTACAGACTGGTTCATTCACTTATTGTTATCTCTTGGCAAGCAACAGGCGCTGTTGGATTTAACGCTCACCAATGCCAGCACGCTGAATAAGAATCTTGAAGAGGCCGCTTCCGATAACCGTTTGTCCGGGCCTGAGTGGCAACCCTGGCCATATGCCCTGTACCGACAAAACTACCTCGCCATGCGTCAATGGTGGCAACTGGCTACCCGCGACGTACAGGGCGTTGAAAAACACCATACTGACATGGTCAATTTTTCTGTGCGGCAGTGGCTGGAGGCGTTATCGCCGGCAAACTATCTGCTGACTAACCCGAAAGTGATCCACAAAACGCTGGAGTCTGCCGGGGCAAACCTGGTGAAAGGGGCCGATAATTTTATTGAAGATCTGCACGAACAGTATTTTAAGGAGTCTGACGGGCACCACCAGGAAACCTACCGGGTGGGTGAGAATATTGCCGTCACACCCGGTCAGGTAGTTTTTAAGAATAGCCTGCTGGAGCTTATTCAATACAGCCCGGCAACAGACAGCGTCTGCGCCGAACCGGTACTGATAGTGCCGGCCTGGATAATGAAGTATTACATTCTTGATTTATCTGAACATAACTCGCTGGTTCGCTATCTGGTGAACCAGGGGCATACGGTGTTTATGATTTCCTGGAAAAACCCGCAACATGAGGATCATAACGTTAGTCTGATAGATTACCTGAAGCATGGCCTGGGGGAAGCTATCGATACGGTGCAGCAACGAGTGCCCGGCGAGCAAATCAACGGTGTGGGTTATTGTTTGGGAGGGACTTTGCTGACTATGGCGGCAGCCTGGCTGGCACGGGAGAAACGTAATCCTTTTTGTGCATTAACGCTACTGGCTGCGCAAACCGACTTCAGCGATGCCGGCGACCTCAGGCTATTTATTGATGAAAGCCAGCTATCTATGCTTGAGGCCGTGATGGCCAAAAATGGCTTTTTACCCAAAGAAAGCATGGCCGGTACTTTTACTATGCTGCGGGCAAACTATTTGCTTTGGGCCCGCTGGGTAAAAGAGTATCTGATGGGGGAACGCCAGCATCCCAACGACCTGCTGACCTGGAACAAAGACGCGACCCGCATGCCTGCGCGCATGCACGCCGAATATTTACGCCAGTGTTATCTGCATAACTCGCTGGCGAGTGGGCAGTTTATGGTCGACGACAGACCGATTGCGCTGGCCGATATTCAGGTACCGCTGTTTGTGGTGGGCACTGCCAAAGATCATGTCGCGCCATGGCAGTCGGTGTATAAAATCAACCTGCTGATTGATAAAGATATTACTTTTTTACTGACTAATGGTGGCCACAATGCCGGTATTATCAGTGAACCAGGTCACCCGCACCGGGTTTATCAAATGTCTACCCGCAAGGAAGATGGTAGCTATCTGCCACCTCAGGCCTGGCTTGACGATGTGCCATTACAGGAAGGTTCATGGTGGCCAGAGTGGCAACAATGGCTGGCTGCACAGTCCAGCCGTCAGGTCGACGCCAGATCCGTGGAAGCGGTAAAACCGCTGCCTGAAGCTCCCGGTGATTACGTCCGTGCTTTATAGTCTGGCACACTTAATCCGGCAGATTGGTGCGCACCAGACGAAGGTAAACTGCCCGTTGCTTTTCTTTAATGGAATAGCTGGCATTGAAGAAAGCAACGGTCCAGACCCGTTCCGCATCATTCAGGCTGGGTGTTGATGTCCAAAAACTATCCTGTGGTGTCGCCGGGAAAAATGTGCTGTTAACGGAAGGCCTGACACAGTTGCGTTCGGTCAGGGAGGCCAGCTCTTTGACATTTGGCATGCGCCAGCCCTCCAGTAACTCGGCGTCGTAGTCGCGGGCATAAAGCAACGCCTGTTGCCAGGTAAGCTGTTCAGCATCGCCGGTGCAGGTGTCATTGCTCCAGGTTTGTCCTACTGCGCAACGTTGCCAGATTAACCCGGTGGGTATGTGCAGTATCGTATCGGCGGTTACCACGCTGAAAACGTTATCCGGTGTTGTCTCTACCGCATTGGTAAGGCATTCCCGGGCACTGACCTGGGCCATGGCCATGAGGCTAAAGCATACTGTGATTAAGCGTTTCATTATTATCGTCCCGCTCTGACCAGTCGGATACTGACCGCATCTGACTTATTGAGAAAATTATCCACACCACTGATAAAGTCGATTGCCCAGGCGTTCTGCGCGGCATCATTGCTAACGCCATCAGCGCTTGGCTGGGCGGTCCAGTACCAGAGCGTAGCGGCGCTGTCGGCGCCGGTGTTGGGGAAATACCGGGTATCAATGCGCGGCAGGGCCGTGCGGCCAAAATGGACCAGCGACATTAATTCCTGATGATTCGGCAGGCGCCAGTCATAAAAACCACATAATCCGGCACTGTTAACCGCCTCAATGTAAGCGCTGGTATTACAATTCGCCAGGGTACAACTGGTACTGGTTCCATTGAGGTTTCCGGCGGCACCGCCGTTATTTTCTTCGGCATACCAGCTAAAACGGTGATCCAGATCGCGCAGACCACCATCTGTGGTTTTGACTTCCCACACCAGGCCGGTCACGTTATCCCGCACGCAGCTGAACTGTGATGCATCCACATCTTCTTCGTCACCATTGGCATTGAGCTTGGTAAAGTCGAAACCATTTTCGCCGCGGCCGGCCTTTTCAAGCACGTTATTGTCGGCCAGGGCATCCGCTCCGCGCTGACCGTCCTGACCGGGAAATGCATTTTGCTGCGTGGCAGACAAAGTGGTATTGGTGGCTTGCTGAGTCATGCCGGTATCGTTAAGGACCCGAACCGGGAAGGGGCGAACCAGCACCCGCAGGTGATCGGTCACTTCATTGCCAAAGGTGTCTTCACCGGTAAGGTAAAAATCCAGTGTTGTTGGGCTGTTTACCAGTGGCGCAACTGCGTAGGTGTCGGCGTTGTTCGGATTAACGATCTGCGGCGCTGCGTCACCGCTGTAAGTCCACAGAGTGGCAATGGGTAAGGCCGTCGGTACTGTGCTGGTGGCAGTGCCTGCAAGCACGATTCGTTCACCGCCAAACAACGCCTGGTCAATACCGGCGTTGACTTCCGGTGGTGTGTCAGCGGCTGATAATACGGTGATGGAGTGGCTCGTGGTATCCTCAGCCCCCTCATCATCCACTACCGTCAGGGAAAACGTTAATGTTTGCTGTGCGTCTGAGACTGGCGTATCGATCACCAGGGTTGACTGGTCGGTTTCAATCCCGGTTAGCACGTCTTCCCCAGCGGTTTGTAGCCAGGTCCAGGCACTAATTTCCTCACTGCTTGTGCTATCGCTATCGGTACTGTTACGACCATCAAAAGTCAGTGACACGCCGGCAGGATAGGTGCCAACCGGCAGATCAGCCCAGCTGTCAACGGTAACAATCGCTGTGGGAGGCAGGTTTTCCGGTTTGACAGTTAAGGTGAAGCTGTCATTCGCTGCCTGGCCCGCAGTGTCGGTAGCGCTAACTGTTACCACATATTGTGTATCGGCGGTCACTGCCGGGGTGGTAAGACTGGCTGTAGCGAGACTGGTATCATCATGAGTGATGGTCAGTTCTGGCGTTGACGACCAGCTGTAAACGACTGCGCCGGTAGGGAAAGATACCTGGGCTGATAAGCTGACATCGGTCTGTTCTGCCACGGAACGGTCACGTCCTGCATTTACGGCAAAACTCTCGTCTGTATCATCCTTACTCAGCCCACCCCCGCATGCACTCAGCAACAGGACTGTCGCCAGCAGGGCGACCTCTGTCAGTAAACGACGGATACGGCAGGGAAGCAGACTATTTCCTTTCATCAGACGATATCACTCTTTATGGCACAACACTGTTGGGGTTATCGGCCGCCCCCCTCCAATTATTGAATATTTTGTGTGATTTTACGCTGTACAACAGCGGGAACACCGAAGGCTACGGCATTGGCGGGAATACTGCTGGTTACCACGCTGTTGGCACCAATGACCGCGTTGTCACCAATAGTGACTCCCGCACACACAATACTGTTAGCGCCAATCCATACACGGTGGCCAATCACAACAGGCAGGCCGGATTCCTCAGCCGGATAGTTTTCCGGGGCCAGACAGGTTCTGCCCACAGCGCTTGAGATAATACAGTTTGGGCCGATAAGTACCTGATTGCCTATTTTTATCTGACAAACATCGAGCAAAGTGGCGTTATGGTTAATAAAACTGCCTTTGCCAAGGGTGCAATGCAGGCCGTATTCGATACGAAAGGTTGACTCAACCTGCACGGAGGCCGGGCAATTGAGTTGTGCTGTCAGCATGGTTTGCCTTTGCTGAGTATCGGCAAGCTGATTGAACTGCTGGCACCATTGCCGGGCCATCAGCCTCGCCTGTGTAAACGGCGCAGCAGCCGGAGGGTAGCGTGCACCGCTGAGCATATTGCTCAGAGTATTGCCGGGTGCGCTATTATCTGCTTTATGGGTCAAAAATACGCCTTGATGTCAGAGAGTTAAGTTGGAATTATAGGGGGTAGCGGTCATTTGGTACATTGTTCTACAAAAGTGTGGTACCCGACACTGGTACTTTGAGCTAAACTCTGTTGTAATTTAGCTAATAATTATACGAAGTTATAAAAATATATGCGCATTGGTTGGCGTTCTTTCCTTAAACAAAAATTCCAAAAAAAATCTGGTTATCACGCAATCGGTATTGCAGTGTCACTGGATTCGGTAACCTTTTGCGCGCTCAAAAAGCAAAACGGCGAAATTACCCTGGCATTTGAGGAAACGGTCAGCTTTTCTCATTGGGGTGTCCACCTCTCCAAATGGGTCGATAAACACGGCCTGACCGGCACGCCGGCTTATGTTGCGTTTTCGATTCACTGGTATCAGATTTTACAGATTGACCGGCCTTCGGTTGAGGCTGATGAAATAACGGCTGCGTTATCCTGGTCGGTAAAAGAATTAACCGGCAGCGATAAAGACATGGCTATCGATTACACTGATTTACCGGTCCCGTTGGCGGGCAATGCCAGAATCAATCTGTTCGCTTTACCCAAGGAAGATGTAGAAACCGTCAGCGAGGCAGTGTTTAACGCCGGTCTGATTTTACAATCCATCACGGTTGAAGAACTTGCCAGCTGCGAACTGGTGCCGGTACAACCCGAACCGATTCTGACGGTGGTGCAGGAAGCTGGCGAAGAAATTTGCCTGAATATTATTAAAGACGGCCAGCTATATTTTAGTCGTCGTCTCAAAGGCTTTGAAAATCTTGGCAGTTTCTCCGAGGACGAGCTTAAAATGGGGATCGGCGAGTCGTTAAGCGTGCAGATTCAGCGCTCAATGGATTTCTATGAAAGTCAGTTGCGTCAGGCGCCGGTCCGGCAAATTATGATGCGACTCGATACGCCTCACCGTGATGCGCTGGCCAGCCAGATAGAGCAGGTCGTCAGTGCCAGTGTCAGCGACCTCATCCCCGCTGTGACGCCGGCCGAGCCGGGAATGTCGGTTACACGGGTTAATTACACCAGTTTAGGCGCTGCAATGGGGACTTCCTCTGAGCCGTCGACAAAAACTGAGGCGGCGGCATGAAGAACAGAATTAACTTCTACTCAGGCGAGTTCGCGCCGCGCCTCGACTTGCTCTCGTTAACCAGCGTGTTGCTGGCATGGGGGGCAACCCTTACAGTGTTGTTATTAGTGTGGGCAGGCGTGGCCTGGTATGGCGCAACCAAGCGAACTGAACTGGCGGCCATACAGGATCAGCAGCAGCAATTGTCGGTTAACGTTAATAATTTAAAAACTACGCTGGAGCAGCGGAAGCCCGATGCAGGTCTGACCCGCACGCTGGAACAGCGTCAGCAGGAACTGGCAAATCGTGAATTACTGGTTCGAGAATTAAGCCAAAGAGAACAGATAAAACAGCAGGGCTTTGCCGGCATGCTGGACAGCCTGGCTCAGAAAGACAGTCAGGATATCTGGCTTGATACCATTGAAGTCAGCGAGCATATGATGCTGTTACAAGGTCAGCTTAGCACTCCCCAGGCGATGCCTAAATGGCTCCAGCGTCTGGGGCAAACCACCTCGTTTTCTGGCCGCACTTTCGACTCTACCCGTTTGTACCGGGAAGATGAACAATTGCGCTTTGAATTAAATATGGCGCGGGTGCCCGAAACTATGCAGCAAGGTGGTCAGCGGTGACTTTTGACCAGTACGAAGAAAAATTTGCGGCGCTGAGTCAGCGCGAAAAAGTCTTAATATTTGCCTCGGGAATGGTGGTGATTCTGGCTGTTCTGATTTTCTTACTGATAGAGCCAGACATCAAGGACAACGGCAAAACCAACAGCAGTATAGAGATTGCCAACAACGAAGTAACTACCCTAAAAGAACTCAGTGTAGTTTACGAACAAGCCCTCGCCGAGGATCCGAACGCCAGCCTGAAGCAGCAAATAGCTCAGGTAGACAAGCGCATGGTGCGTTTGCAGGAAAGCTTTGCCGCGCAACTGGCTGATTTGATTCTGCCTCGCCAGATGCCAGCGCTCATCGAACAGGTGTTTTCAAAGGCGGATGGATTAAAGCTAATCGAAATGGCATCTATCAGTCCGGAAAATATCTTTGCTGATAATCCGGCCATGCAAGACGTGCCTCTGTATCAACATGGTGTCACCCTGACCTTTGAGGGGCGCTATTTTGCGGTACGGGATTTCCTGGCCCGCCTGGAGCAGCTGTCGAATAAACTTTACTGGCGGTCTATGGCTTATCAGGTAACCGAATACCCCACCGCTGAGGTCACCCTGGAGGTTTATACTCTGAGTACTGAGAAGGCGTTTATAGGTGTTGAATAAAATCTACCAATTACTGCTGATCTCCATGCTGATGGGCGTAGCCAATGCACAGGTACTTGAGGATCCCACGCGCCCGGCGCGAACAGTAACCCGGTCCAGCGCGGCTGTCGCGGCGGCTGCCGTAGACCTGCAACTTGAGGCGGTGTTACAACTTGGCGCCAGCCGGACTGCGGTAATTAATGGCAAGGCAGTAAAAGCCGGTCAGACTATACAGGGTGCAGTGGTAAAACAAATCAATCCACGCAGTGTGGTCATAGCGCATGACGACAACGGGGTTTGGAAAACAATGACTTTATGGGTCAGCCAACGGGGCAACGTGAAAACCAATGCAGCAGAGAATTATTAAAATGGGTAGCATGAATAAACGTTTGATATACATCGCTCTGGCTATGGCACTGGCGGGCTGTCAGTCGTCACCTGAAAAATCCGTGGTGGAACAATCGCTGAAGCAGCAACTGGCTGAGCAAATTGCCCACGAACAAGCCGCCCAAAAAAATAAAAAAGCTGCCCCTGACTCCCTACAGGACGTGCCGGACAGCGTGAGCAATTTATTGGGTGATGTGGAAGCAAGCGGCGAACGTCCGTCATTATTCGGCCCCGAAAAGTACGATATTGAAGCCGATGGTGTCAGCGTGAAAGCGTTTTTTACCGGGCTGGTGGCCGATACCCCGTACAGTGTGGCAATTCATCCGGACGTTAGTGGCGAGATTTCTCTGAGTTTAAAACAGGTCTCCATGGAACAGGTGATGGAACTGTTGGGCGATCTGTATGGGTTTGACATCAGCCGTAAAAGTAACGTATTTCGCGTATTGCCAGCAGGCATGCGAACTGAAACACTGTCGGTCAATTACCTGTTAATGAAGCGGGACGGCTCCACTCAAACCAGTATCATCTCAGGCGGTGTGTCCCAGGCAGATAATAACGGCAGCGGTAATTCCAATAGTAACTTCAATAACTTCAGTGGCAACTCTGCCAATAGTAACAATCTGGGTAACCAGTTTGGTAACAACGTTAACGGCACGTCTATTTCGACCCGCACTGAAACCGATTTCTGGACCGATCTTAAAGCGTCCCTGGAGTCGATGATTGGCACTGAAGGCGGCCGTGCAGTATTTGTTACGCCCCAGGCCGGTTTGGTCACCATTCGCGCAATGCCCGATGAAATCCGCGACATTAAGCGTTTCCTGAAAACTTCAGAAGCCAGCCTGCAACGTCAGGTGATACTCGAAGCCCGAATTCTCGAAGTGGCGCTGGACGATGGCTATCAACAGGGGATCAATTGGTCTGAAGTTGTGGCGAATGTCGGCAGTACCGGTTTTACGTTCAGCAATACCGCCGCCAGTATAGGCAACGAAATTTCAGCCTCGCTGGGCGCTGTAACCAGCTTATCGTTTCTGAATCAGGATTTTTCCGGGGTGATTTCCTTACTCTCTACCCAGGGTAACGTACAGGTACTTTCCAGCCCCAGAGTAACGGCTATTAATAACCAGAAAGCGGTAATAAAAGTGGGCGACGACGAGTACTTCGTTACCGATGTTTCCAGTCAGAATACCATTACCTCTACCACCACGTCGGTGGTGCCGAATATTGAACTCACACCGTTTTTCTCCGGTATAGCGTTGGATGTAACACCACAAATCGACGAAAACGGGTCGGTGCTGTTGCACGTTCACCCGTCGGTTATTGAAACCCAGGAACAGGAAAAAGTGGTTAGCCTGAATCAGGAGCAAATTGTTTTGCCACTGGCGCAGAGCACTATCCGCGAGTCGGATACCATTATCAAAGCCGCGTCGGGAGAAATTGTTGTGATTGGCGGTCTGATGCAAACCAGCCTTACCGACTCGGAATCGAAAACCCCTTTACTGGGCGACATTCCGCTGCTTGGCGAGCTGTTTACCAATAAGAGCCAGCGTGAAACCAAGAAAGAGTTAATTATTCTGTTGAAGCCCACGGTGATCGGTTCCGGTACCTGGGCAGAGCAAATTGAATTAAGCCGTGAAAAAATGGCCGACTGGTTGTACGTAGAATAATCATGTACTTGTATCACTTTGGTATCCGAGAACTGCCATTTACGCTAACCCCGAATACCAGCTATTTCTTCGGTTTGCCCAGTCATAATGAGGCTATGCAGGTGCTGCTTACGGCACTGAAAACCGGCGAGGGCTTTATTAAGGTAACCGGCGAAGTCGGCACCGGTAAAACGCTGATATGTCGCAAGTTGCTCAATGAGTTACCGGACTATTTTGTTGCAGCCTATGTGCCAAACCCTATGTTGTCGCCCACGGAATTGCGCCGTGCAGTAGCCAATGAACTCGGTGTCGAACTCGGCATTGACTGCGACCAGCAGGAGTTTACGCAAAAGATTCAGGAACGATTGATTGCTATTCATCAGCAACAAAAAAGTGCGGTGCTGATTATTGATGAAGCGCAGGCGTTGCCCACTGAGAGCATTGAAGCACTGCGGTTAATGACCAACCTTGAAACGGAGTCGCGTAAATTACTCCAGGTGGTGTTATTTGGTCAGCCTGAACTGGATGAAAAGCTGGCGCTACCGGAGCTACGGCAGTTACGGCAGCGGATCACCTTTAGTTATGGTCTGACACTGATGGACCCGGACCAGGTGTATCAGTATGTCAGGCACCGGGTCAATGTGGCGGGTTACCATGGCACGGATTTGTTCAACCGACCATGCTGTGAGTTACTTTACCGGGCCAGTTCCGGTACCCCCAGAGTGGTGAATGTACTGGCTCATAAAGCGCTGATGCTGGCTTATGGGGAAGGGAAATCCGCGGTTGAACCTGAGCATATTGCCGCCGCTTCAGCAGATACCGAAGCGGCTCGAACGGTTAGCAGTAAGTGGTGGCAGAGCCCACAGAATAAAGGGCTGTTGTTGGTAGCCGCGGTGATAGTGATTGCGATGATTGCAGGAATTTGGAAAATGAGGGCGGCACTGTGAGTGTAGTCAATAAGATGCTGAAAGACTTAGAAGACCGGGATGCCAGTCAGGCTACGCCGGCTAACTATCAGCCGCCTGCGAAGAAGTCGACGTCCATGTTACGCATTAGCCTTATTTTATTGGTAGGCACAGTGGCCGTCAGCGCTGTGTATTTCTGGCCGCCGGCAACACAAAACGCCGTGCCGCAGAGTCCATCGGTAGGGCCGATTAATCAAGTTGTTCCGGAAGCCGTAGCGGCGCAGGCGGTGGTACCTGAAGAGCCCGCATCAGAAGCGCCGGTGCAGGCTAACACCGCGCCAGCGAATAAGCCTCTGAATCCCGCGGGCTCGATGGACGTCTCTGAAGAGCCCGTTGTACAGGCAGTTGCTGAGGCAACGGTAATGGCTAAGCCTCAGCCCAACGAACTACAAGGGGGGGGCGACAATGGCGCAATAGATAGTCTGAGCAACAGTACGGAGTCCTCCCTAACAGCGCCTGCCAGGCGCGAAAAATTGCCTGCTGAGCCGATAATAAAACCCAGCTCAGCGAATCCCGAAGAGGCCCTTAAAGCGCAGATTCGCCAGGCGTTGGCGCAAAACGATACTCCCAGGGCGGTCCAGCTGTTACGTACGCTTATTCGTCAGCAGCCAGATAACATCGCCGCCCGTAAACGTCTGGCCGCCCTGTACTTCAGTGCCGGGCGAACAACTGACGCTCAGCAGTTATTGCAAAAAACCGTTGCTGATATGCCAACCGACAGCAGCGTACGTTTAATGTACGCCCGCTTGCTGGTGCAGCAAAATGAAACCAAACTGGCTTATTACACCCTGCAGGATGTGAGCGACTATGCGCAGCCTTCCATTGAGCTGTTAGGGTACCGGGCATCCCTGGCACAAAAATTATCCCTGCTGGACGATGCCCTGCAAGATTACGCTCAACTGGTTCAGCTCGATAGTCAGACGGCCAAATGGTGGCTTGGACAAGCCGTGGTAGCCGATAAGCAAGGCTATACTGCGCTGGCGCTTAACAGTTATCGCGAGGCGCTGTCATTGCGACAGCTTGAAGACGGCATTGAGCAATTCATTCGCCAGCGTTTAACTAATCTGACAGGAGTTTCATCATGAGTGGGGTGAAGGTCAGACTGGGTGACCTGCTGGTACAGCAGGGCCTGATAGATGAGCCGCAATTAATGTCGGCGCTGGCCGAACAGCGTCAGACCGGGCGCAAACTTGGCGCCACCCTAATTGCCATGGAGCTGGTGACTGAAAAACAATTGCTGGAACTGCTCTCTACTCACTTGAATGTGCCGCTGATCGACATTGACCATTTCAATGTAAACCCTGCCGCCGTAAAACTGCTGCCTGAAGTCCAGGCCCGGCGTTACCGGGCTTTAGTGCTGGAAGACCGGGGCGATAAGTTGCTGGTGGGAATGAGCGATCCTGCCGATTTGACGGCCGTGGATAACCTCAGTGAAATTCTGCCCAAGCCTGTTGAAGTGGCGGTGGTCAGTGAGCAACAGTTGTTTGGTGCCTACGACAGCTTTTACCGGCGAACTGACGAAATTGCCTCCTTTGCACAGCAGCTGGCCAACGAGTACCGCGATGAGCAGGAATTTGAGCTCACCGCCGGACTTGATGATGAACAGGATACGGCAGTTGCCCGCTTGCTGCAGTCTATCTTTGAAGACGCGGTACAGGCCAAGGCATCGGATATTCATATTGAGCCGGACGAACAACAGTTACGGATCCGGCAGCGGGTAGACGGCGTATTACAGGAAACCGTGATCCCGGAAAACAATATTGCGGCGGCACTGGTACTGCGCCTCAAGCTGATGGCTGGTCTGGATATTTCAGAGAAACGATTGCCACAGGACGGCCGGACCCAGGTCAGGGTAAAAGGCCACCGGGTGGATGTGCGGTTATCGACTATGCCGGTGCAAACTGGCGAAGCCGTGGTAATGCGCTTGCTCGATCAGTCTGCCGGGGTGTTAACCCTGGATGAAACCGGCATGCCCAAACCGTTGCTCGACCGTTTACGTATTTTGCTGAAACGGCCCCACGGGATGATTCTGGTTACCGGCCCAACCGGCTCGGGTAAAACCACCACACTGTATGGTGCCCTGAGCGAATTAAACCAGCCGCAACGTAAAATCATTACCGTTGAAGACCCGGTGGAATACCGTTTGCCAAGAATTAATCAGGTGCAGGTTAACAGCCGCATCGGACTCAATTTTTCCAGCGTACTGCGCACCACACTACGTCAGGACCCCGACATTATCATGGTCGGTGAGATGCGGGACCAGGAAACCGTGGAAATTGGATTGCGCGGTGCATTAACCGGTCACCTGGTGTTATCTACGCTGCACACTAACGATGCGGTTTCAAGCGCGATACGACTGCTCGATATGGGCGCGGCCGGTTACCTGGTGGCCAGCTCATTACGGGGCATTATTGCCCAGCGTCTGGTGCGACGAATTTGCGATAATTGTGAGGTGGAGCATAAACCTTCTCATGACGAACTGTTCTGGCTCGGTCATATTGATAGTAACCTCGACGCGGTAACTTTTAAGCGTGGTAAAGGCTGTCAGAAATGCAACCATACCGGTTACCGTGGCCGGATGGGTGTGTTTGAATTGCTGGAACTGACCGACCCCATGATGAATGCGCTGAAAGCCGCTGATACCGTGGCGTTTGGCGAGCATGCTTTACGCAGTCCGGGCTATAAACCGCTTTCTCATGTTGCCCTTACCTACGCCAAGATGGGGCAGACCACCGTGGAAGAAGTGCTGAAGCTGGTGGAAATGGTGGCGGAATTGCCGGGTGGCAGGGAGCAGGATGAGCAACACGAAACCACCGATAATGGCAATAATAACCGTGGTAGCGCAGGCCTGAGTCTGGAGGATTTACCGGATGCCTAGGTTCAGCTATACCGGCCGTGAGCCTAATGGTGAAATGAAAAGTGGCATGCTCGATGCGCTCGATGCTAATGCGGCCGCTAAGATGCTGCTGGCACGCAGTATCACGCCTATTTCGATTGATGCGGTGGCAGGTGGCTCAGCCCAGAGTGAGGTAAAAGTTAATTTCCTCACGCCCAAGGTAAGCCTCGATGAGTTAGTGATCCTGTCCCGTCAGATGTATTCCCTGACCCATGCTGGCATCCCCATTTTACGCGCAGTAAGCAGCCTGGCCGAATCGTCATCGTCGTTGCGCCTTAAAATAGCCCTGACCGATATCATCAGCCTGCTGGAAAGAGGGCGTACACTGTCTTCAGCCATGCACCAGCACAGCGAAATCTTCGACCGGTTATACGTTAGCGTGGTGCACGTGGGTGAGAATACCGGTCGTTTGGATGAGGCATTTTTGCAGTTAGCCGGTTACCTTGAACGTGAGCAGGAAACCCGCCGCCAGATTAAAGCGGCAACCCGCTATCCCATTTTTGTGGTGTTCGCCCTGGTGGCTGCACTCGTCATTATGAATATTTTTGTTATCCCGAAGTTTGCCGATATGTTTAATAAGTTCGGTGCGGAGTTACCGGTAATGACCCGGTTCCTGCTGGGGATGTCGGACTTTTTTATAAATCAGTGGTACATATTAATTGGTGCCTTAATTGCTATAGTTCTTGGTGTACGTAACTACTTACAAACGCCGGATGGAAACCTGACCTGGAGCCGTAAAAAACTGAAATTACCGATTATCGGTAAAGTGGTTGAACGCTCATTACTGGCGCGTTTTTGTCGTAGTTTTTCGATGATGCTGCAGGCCGGCCTGCCGCTTACCACCGCGCTGAACCTGGTGGCTGAGGCCGTCGGCAATCGGTTTATGGAAACCAAAATAATCGACATGCGCCAGAGTATCGAGAGGGGGGAAAACCTGTCCAGGGTTACTCAGGCAAGCGGCCTGTTCACGCCCATGGTGTTACAAATGGTCAATGTGGGTGAAGAAACCGGCCGGGTAGATGAGTTGCTGGCCGAAGTGGCCGATTTCTACGAGCGTGAAGTCGATTATGACCTGAACAGTCTGACGGCCAAAATAGAACCGGTGTTGATTGGCATCGTTGCGGGTATGGTTCTGGTTCTGGCGTTGGGTATCTTTACCCCGATGTGGGACATGATGAGCGCGATTAAGGGGCAGTAGGGGTGAAGTCTAAAGAGGTTGCCGAACATAACCTTAACCGGGTACTGGTGAATCTGGCGGTGATCATCGTTTTCACTATTTTGATGGCGACGGCGATTGTTTATGTGTACGACAGTGAACCGGATGTGGAAGCGGAAATTATGCAAGGCTATGCTCGTCAGTTCGCCACCAGCGCCACCAATGCCCACTGGCAGTGGCAGGCAGAAGGTCGGCCGGAAATGATTATGCTGGTGCACTACGACAATGAAGGTAAGGAAGTCGGACGCCGGCCGGTAAGAATGGCTCATTTTGGCTGGCCCAAAGTTGAGCCAAGTTCAGAGAGTTGTTTGCAGCTCTGGGAGCAGTTATTGAATACTTCGACCCGGGTTGAAGGATTTCGTGTGCTGGGCGATTACTACGCCAGTGACAATGAAGGGGAGCAAACGCCGAATGCACGGTGTCGCTACCGGGTGAGTACCGGGCCCTATTTCGACTACAGTATTTATACCGGTATTGTTCAACAATCAGGGAATGACTAGTTCGTGACTAAATTGGGAGTTCAGGAGTTATCTATGACAAATTGTAAACGACGCAGTGCAGGCTTACGAGCTGCTGGTGCAAACGGTTTTACCCTCATTGAGCTCACTATAGTAGTGGTCTTGCTGGGGTTACTGGCGGCAGTGGCGATTCCGCGCTTCCTGGATGTGACTGAACAGGCTGAAGATGCCACTATCGAAGCTGTCTCCGGTGGCTTTGCAACCGGGGTTGGCCTGGTAAGGGCCGAATGGGAACTGGAAGCCCGCCCGCGTGATAATCAGGGCGCGAATCTGTCGTTTGTTACTATCGACGGTATTATTGTGGGTGTAGACCGAAATACCGGCTATCCCACCGGGCAGGTAAATAACGATAACAGCACCGAAGACGATGCCATGTCGGCGCTGGATTGTGAGAGTATTTTTAATCTGATCATGCAGAGTGCGCCCACCATTACGTCTAACTGGGCAAACCGGCCATTTGACAGTTTCCGTTATTTTACTAACTTCAGTAATGGAACAGGCTCGGGCGGCAATGACCTGTGCTTTTATTATTTAAGTAAATCCGTACGGAATTTACAGAATGCACCAACCGATGACACTGTTGGGGATGGATTTATATACGATCCCAGAATTGGTCAGGTGGTAGTCTTTAGTAACAATACTAACAATTCGTCTAATTAGTACAGTATTCGCTGTACTCAGTTGAAAAATAGTGAATAATAGAAAAACTTGTTTTGAGGGGAATTAACATGCAACAGCGTGGTTTTACATTAATTGAACTGATCATCGTGATCGTGATTTTAGGCATTCTGGCCGTAACCGCCGCACCGCGTTTTATTGACTTCCAGGGCGATGCACGTACATCAACCCTCGAAGGCGTGAAAGCTGCGTTACAAGGCGGTTCACAGCTTGTCTATGCCAAATCGGCTATTGCAGGTCAGCAAAAGACTGAATACGATGCTAGCGCTTCACCTGCGACTACGCCATCCGTATCAATTAACGGTCAAAGTGTAACTACTACCTTTGGTTACCCGGATGCCGACACAATGACAGTAGCATCGTTGACGGCATGGGCAGAGCTAAATATCGCTACCACAGGAACCTCAACTGATTGGCTTTTAACCGCCGACTCACCGGCTGCAGGCTCAGTTGCGATTACTCCAAGCGGCACCGCCTATTCAGCTACAGCTGCTCAACAGTGTCAGGTAATTTACACTGAACCCAGTACTGAGGGAGCTGCTCCTACAGTAATTGTTCAAAGTGAAGGTTGCTAAAGCTTTTACAGACTGCACCTATGCAACGAGAAAAGCTAAAGAGAAATGGCTTCAGTCTTGTTGAGTTAATCACAGTCATTACCTTAATCGGCGTGCTGGCCGTTGTGGCTGGCACCCGACTTCAAAGCCGTCAGGGCTACGTCGAATACGCCTATCAGGACCGCCTCGTGTCCGCCCTTCGTAATATGCAAATCAGAGCCATGCAGGATACCCGCAGTGGTTTTTGTTTCCGATTGAATTTTCAGTACGGTGCCAGCAGCGCCTACGGCCCCCCTGCACTTAACTATGCGCCAGGTAATGGCAGCGCTACCTGTGGTACTGGAATTGCCAGCGATGCGCCGGCGTTTTTAGCCACTGTGGGCACCGAGCTTACCGATGAAGGACTGAGCTTATCCAGTGTCGATGGCGCGCTGATAAACTTCAGTTATATTGGTTTTGATGCCCTGGGCAGGCCGCTGAACAATGCTGCCAACTGTGGAACGGGCTCGCCATGCAGGGTGACTATCACCGGTGAGTCCAGTGTGGATGTCTGTATCGAAAGCGAGGGCTACATCCATGCCTGCTAGCGCCGCAAAAGGGTTCACCCTGATTGAGCTGATTATCGGCATTACCGTCTTTTCTATCATTATGATGGTGATCATAGGGTTGATTGGCCCGCAGTCGCGCCTTAGTGTGGAGCCCATCTGGCAGGTACGGGCCAGCGAGTTAGCGCAGTCGCTGATGAGCGAAATTAATGCCCGGGCGTTTGATGATAGCCTAGCCAACAGTAATAGTGGTAAGCGATGCAATGAATCAGCTTCCTGCACGCCATCGGGCAGCCTCGGGCCGGATCCTGGTGAAGATAGGGTACGCTTTGATGACATCGATGATTATCATGGCTTAAATGAGTCCGGCGCGACCATTTTATCGGCGCAGGGATTACCCGTGCTCTACAATGGCGAAAGTCTGTATACCGGTTTTTCTGTAGCCGTTCAGGTTTACTATGATGATAACGAAGACGGCGTTAATGACGACGTCGGTGGTAGCGGCACGGTTATCGGCAATGTAAAGCGGATTGTCATTACCGTTACTACGCCTGGCGGTGAAGCTATCACCTTCAGCAGTTACCGGTGGAACGTATGAGCAGCACAATGCAGCGCAACCGCGGGTTCACTCTCATTGAACTGGTTACCGTTATAGTTATACTCGGTGTGGCCAGTGCTGGTATTGCCAGTTTTGTGCGCGGCTCCATGCAAACCTATATTGATGTTAGCACCCGTGAGCAACTGCTCTCTGAAAGTCGTTTTGCTATCGAGCGGCTAAAGCGAGAGTTGCGCAATGCCGTGCCAAACAGTGTGCGAATTACTGGCAATAGCAATTATCATTGCATGGAGTTTGTGCCGATTAACTGGGCAACGGTTTATATCGATTTACCGAAACGTAATGATCCCTCCTATGAAATTGATGTTGTCGCTTTGCATGATATTAACAACGTACCCTATATTCTGCCTTCGGGGAATAATTACGCCGTAGTTTACCCAACGCGCAGTGAGGATGTTTATGATCCGGACAACGGTCATCGCGTTACTGTCAGTGGCTGCAGCGACGATGGTGACGGCGACTGTACCACCCTTGATGACAGCGATAACATTGTACAACTTGAAGTAACCGGATTACTGGCGCAGGAATCACCTGCGTCCCGGGTTTATCTGATCGACCGGGCCGTGAGTTACTGTGTGTATCAGAATCGCCTGATCCGCTATGAAAATGATTTACTGGTGAATCAGTTAGGGGCTTTCCCCGGTTTGCCGGTTATCGCCGAGCATGTGGCCAATGTATTGTCGGCTGATCCGGTGAATAATCCGCAGGAAGACGACCCGTTCCGGATTATTTCTACCAGTCTGCAGAGTAATTCGATAGCCGAAATTCGCCTGCGCTTTATCGACAATAATGAACAGATTGCTTACCAGCAGGAGATCCACATTGATAATATTCCCTGACAAACGCCAGCGCGGGAGTATGTTGGTGATGACGTTGTTCATAATAATCATACTCGCCTTTCTGGGCATCACTATGGTTAATCTGCTATCGTCAACTAATCAATCGGTCGTCTATGAAGTGTTAGGGGCGCGGGCAAAAATGGCGGCGCAAAGTGGAGTGCAACGCTTGTTGAGCACTACCTTTCCGTTAAACAGCCCGGTGGCAACCTGCAGTGCAACGATAACCAGCAGTGCCGCTTTCAGCACGGGCTCCGGATTGGAAAACTGCAGTTATCAGGCAACCTGCACAACCACTCAGGTGGTGAAACAAAATGTCGATTATAATTATTATCGCTTTGAGAGCACCGGCATTTGCCGGGCAAACGATATTTGGGCCAGCCGCACTTTCGAGCTTGATGCGTTCGAAGAGCGTTAGTTAAGGGTAAGCAGTGACTGTATTACGGTGTTGTATTTTACTGTTATGGCTACCTGCCATGTTGGCAGCGGCAGCTACCTGCTCCAGTGTTTTTCCTGATCCGGCCGGCTCCTATTCCTCTTCCGGGTATATTCAGTTTCAACCACAAACATCGCTGGTCGGCAGTGACGGGCAAATCAGTTTTGCCAGCATGGTCGATAACAGCGGTGGCAGCAGCTGTGATACGGTGGCTTGTCAGCTAACAGGAAGCAACGCTGCCGGGATGGCCATATCGGCTTATCAGTATTCGCCATCGGGTACCGACCGTTATATCCAGGATAATACTTCAGCGACCCTGAGTGCCGGTGATTACCGTAATGTGACGCTGGGTAACGGCTCTAATCTTACTGCTGTATCCAGCAATAATACGTTTAAGATCAAATCACTATCAGTCAATTTTAATGCTGTGTTAACGCTGCAAAGCGGAGTGTACTGGATAGAAACGCTTAACCTTGGTCAGAATGCTCAGCTTCAGGTGGCCAGCGGCGCTAAGGTGGTTATTTACACCCGGGACTTTTCAACGAATATCAGCAATCAGGTTAATACCAATGGTAACGCGGATCAGTTACTGATGTATTCCGAAGGTAATATTACTTTTGGTCAGTACTCGCAGGTCAAAGGGTATTTTTATGCCGCTACCAGTGCCAGTTATAACACTGATGTTCAGCATACTGGCGCGGTCAATGCGCTGATTGTGATTATGCAGGATCGCGCAAAAATTACCTACGATCAGAGTGGGGTGTCGACCTTTGCCGCCGACAACCTGTGTACTCAGGCTGCTTTTCTGCCCACGGCTACCGCCCGTTGGACCATGAATGCCTGTGCCTTAACCGGCGCCAGTGGCGAAGTGGTGGATGCCATTGCCGGTGTTAACGGGCAATCTTTTGAGGACCCGAGTATTGATAGCAATGGCAAGCTCTGTCAGGCGGCTTATTTCAGAGGGGATGGCGATCACATCCGTTTACCCCACAACAGTCGCTACCAGGTCAGTGCCGGCACGGTGTCGTTTTGGATGAAAACCGATAATCTGGCATTCTTTAATAACAGTCAGGCGGGAGGCATGGCGCTGCTGTCGAAGGATAGCCTGAACAATTACAGCGGTCAGTTCAGCATCTGGGTAACCTCGGCCGGGGCGATAAAAGTCAGTCAGGAGTCTGGCTCCACTACCTATCAGATCAACTCTACGCTGGTTATTACCGAAGGGCAGTGGCACCATGTGGTTTACAGCGTGGGTGCGGCCGGCATGCAGGTTTATGTGGATAAGGTGCTGGTAGGCTCGAATAGCAGTTATACCTCAGGCTGGCAGAATAACAATCGCACCACGGTAATTGCGGCCAATGCCAATCGGCATGACGTGAATAATTCTGCCTACAGCGATATTGGTGATTATTATCAGGGTCGCATGGATGACGTGCGCCTGTACAACTCGCAGCTTTCGGAAGAGCAAGTGGCGCTCTTATTTGCTGAATCAGAAGCTAACTGCACCAGTTGTAGTTCAAACGCCACGCTGCTTTCTCACTGGAATATGGATGTGTGCAGCCTGAACGGGTCGTCAGGCGAGGTAGTTGATGTAGTAGGCGGCATTAATGGTAAGGCCGTCGATGGCGCCCAGGCCGAAAATTACGGGCGTTTTTGTCAGGCGGTCGGTTTCGATGGCTATAACGACCATATTAATATCCCTCATCATAGCAGCTACGAATTAAGCAGTGGTTCTATTTCCCTCTGGTTTAAAGTGGCCAACCTGGACCATAACCGGGATAGTAACGGCGAGTCTTATCAGGCCTTGTTTTCCAAGGATTCTGCCGGCCTTGATTATGGCGGGCAACTGACGATATATGTGAATCAGGAGGGCCGGTTCCTGTTTAAACATGAAACCCAGTCCACCACCTATAATGTGTTTTCGTTGCCGGAAGTCGAAGAGCGTGAGCGCTGGTATCACCTGGTTTACACCTGGAGTTCAGCGGGGCTCAAGGCTTACCTGGATGGCGTCTATCTTGGTGCTTATGCGGTGAATGGCCTGACGTTAGACAATAACCGCGAACCTATCATCCTTGGTGCCAGCGCCTCCAGTTCCAGCAATAATACCTCTCCCAGCAATGAGCTAACTTTTCATATGCTGGGCGACATTGATGATGTGCGAATTTACAACGGCGAGCTTTCTACCTCTGACGTGCAAGGGTTGTATACCGCCTCAGACTACACCTGTACTAACTGCACCGGTGCAGTGGCAAAGTTACATTATCAGTTTGAGGAAGCCTCGTGGGATGGTGCTGGGTCGGTCATTGATTCCTCCGCTGAAGGGAACAATGGTACGCCGATAGGTCTGGTAACGCCCGAGTTACCGGCTAATGACATTTCATGCCGGGCTTTGGATGTGCCTTACAATAACAGTTATAACCAGCTGGACGAAGTGAATTCAAATCTTGACCTGAACACTATCGGTCCGCGGGGCACGGTCTCGTTCTGGTATCGCAGCAACAGTGCCTGGATAGGCGGTGGTCAGCGCATGCTGTTTGATGCAAGTCGCGGCGGAGCCAATAATGCTAGCGTCGACAAATACTTTTTTATGTCGTTAACCAATAACGGTGAGCTGGCTTTTGGCATGGAAGATAATAACGATGGTGACATGCAGGTTAAGTCGCAATCGCTGGGTTATTCCGCTAACGAATGGGTACATATAGCGTTAAGCTGGGACGTCGCCTCTGAAGACGTTAATTTGTACGTCAATGGCAGTCGCGTTTACATGTACGGCAACTGGGCATTCAGTAGCTCTGAACTGGGCAATCTCTCGTCGGTTAAAATCGGCGATAGCTCAGCCAATTATTTTGTTTATGAAATGACGGCCAACTCGGCCAATGGTCAGATTGATGATTTCAGACTGTACGATTACGAACAGTCCAGAGAAGCCATCCGGGCAGATTTAAACAGCACGGTAGACTGCGTAAGCGTGCATCATTATGAAATCACTCACCCTGATCAAACTCTTACCTGCAGTGCGGCCACAGTTACCATTAAGGCCTGCGCCAATGTCAGTTGTTCGGAGTTAGTGACCGAGCCGGTAAGTGTGAATTTACCCAATGGTGACTGGTCGGTGTCGATGCCGGTGACTTTTTCCGGCTCAATGACAACCACTTTAGAACAGTCTGTGGCGGGCACGTTCCCGCTTTCAGTGACCGCGGCAAATACCGACTCCGCCCCGCAATCTCCAGCCGAGTGTACAACGGATTGTAATATTGATTTTGTGAACGCAGGGTTTGAGTTTTACGACACCGCAGCGCCGTACTCTTCGGTACTGCCGGATATTATTGCCGAGTCAGATCTGGGCCGCATTGGGCTGAGAGCCGTGCGCGATAATGCCGGGGTATGTCAGGCGCTACTAACCGGTAATCAGTCTGTATCTCTCAGTTATGATTGCATCGACGGTAACACCGGTTATTCACCGGATCAGTGCTCAGTGCCGTTAGCCGGCGTGCCGGTTAGTGGTTCAGGAATCGGACAGAACACGGCCAGCATCACCTTGAATTTTGATGCCAATGGTGAAACCAGTCTGAGTGGTTTCAGTTACGCGGATGCCGGTCGGGTTGCGCTGGCAGCCAGCACCACTGTCAGCGGAGTTACCATTGATTCTGGTGATGCCCTGTTTGACAGTATCCCGGCCAGTATTACCCTGGGGGCAACCGCGGCCTATCCACAAACAGCGGGCGCGGAGTTTACCCTTAGCATGTCAGCCAGAGGGGCCAGCAACGGTGTGCTGCCGGGCTATGAACCTGGTGCTATGCAAATGAGCCTGCTCAGAGTCGCCCCTACTTCGGTAAGTGCCGCTGAAGCACAATTGTTTGTTGCTGCCTCGCAATCGGTTACCAGTGCGTCAGGTCAGGCCTGGTCTGATGTCACTATTGACCCATTTAGTGGTGGTAACTGGGGCTTTACCCAGGCTTACATCAGTGAGGTGGGTTATTTTACCTGGGACGTGCAGGATGCGGACTACCTGGGCAATGTTATCAGTGCTAATCAGGTGGGACCGGGGCGCATTATCCCCGCCTATTTTGATGTGAGTGCATCCACGACTCCGCAATTTGACAACCAGTGCAACAGTCAGTTTACCTATATTGGCCAGCCTTTTGACTTCGTGACCGGCAGTGAACCTGAATTATCGGTAACGGCTTACAATGCCAAGGGCCAGGTGACCCGTAATTATTCAGCCAGCCTGTGGCAGCTTTCGCCGGGCAGCAGTGGACTCAATGCCATTAGCTTTACCGATAATTCTGCCTATACCGGCACACTGAATATCCTCAATGCAGGGGATACGCCGGTGATCAGTGACAGTGCCGATTACGACGGAGAAGGTAAAATTACCCTGCTCAATACTCAGGTCAGTTATAGCAAAATTGCCACCCCAACGCCGGGGGCGGGTAATGGTTCGCCATTTACTGCCGATGCAACGATGACCTTTGCTGCGGCTTTCTTTACTGATACTGATGGGGTGTGCTACCAAACGGCTTATCCTGGCAGCTGTGAAGCATTCAGCTTTGGCTCAATTCAGGGCACCGACCTTCGCTATGGTCGGCTGCGAATAGAGAACACCTTTGGACCGGAAACCGAAACCCTCACAGCCCCGCTGGTGACCGAGTATTACGATAGTGGTAACTGGATGATGAATGTGCAGGACAGCTGTACGTCGCTAAGTTTCTCGCAAAGCAGCGGTCAGGTGTCGCTGGCCAGCGCCTCACAGGGGAGCGATGAGCAGGATATTACCGGCTACTTACCGGCTATCAGCAGTAGTGGCGTGGTCTCCGCTGGTAAGAGCCCCGATTCAATGATTAATCTGGGCCCGGCTATGCACAATGGCGCCGCTGTACGTGGTGCAGTGAAATTAACACTGGAGCCCGCAGCAACGGGCGCAAACTGGGCGCAGTATCTCAATATTGACTGGGACGGCGACGGTGATATTGATGCCGATGATAAACCTTCCGGTGAAGCCTTTTTTGGCATTTACCGGGGCAATGACCGCACCATACACATTCGTGAAGGCTATTAGCGCAAGCCTGCTGAAGCAACCGGGTATAGGCATGAATACCTGGTGACTGGTTAAAGCGTGTATAATAGTTGAACACTCGGCAAGTCCGATGGTCGAACCGACAGGCAAATCAGGGCAATGGCTGGTTTTTTTCGGTTTAGTCAGGGAGTTTACTTGCTCAAAATAGCCCCCATTGTTAAAGTGTGCGGATAGTTGTTAAATCACGTCCAGCCGCCTTATTCCCGCACTTCACGGCGCAGTGACAGGTGCTTATTACAGGAAATACCACTTCATGTTTAAAAAACTTCGAGGCATGTTCTCTAACGATCTGTCCATCGACCTCGGAACAGCCAATACATTGATCTACGTAAAAGATCAGGGCATCGTGCTGAATGAACCCTCCGTTGTTGCTATTCGCCAGGAACGTGCCGCCGGTCCTAAAAGCGTTGCCGCTGTGGGGGCCGAGGCTAAGCGTATGCTGGGCAGAACGCCGGGTAACATTCGCGCCATCCGGCCGATGAAAGACGGTGTTATCGCCGATTTCTACGTCACCGAGAAAATGCTTCAGCACTTTATTAAGCAAGTGCACGACAATAACTTTCTGCGTCCCAGTCCTCGGGTGTTGGTTTGCGTTCCCTGTGGTTCAACCCAGGTAGAGCGTCGCGCTATTAAAGAGTCAGCTCTGGGCGCTGGTGCCCGTGAAGTGTATCTGATTGATGAACCGATGGCGGCGGCAATTGGTGCTGGTTTGCCTGTGTCTGAAGCGACCGGCTCAATGGTAGTTGATATCGGTGGTGGTACTACCGAAGTGGCGATTATTTCACTTAACGGTGTGGTGTACTCCTCGTCAGTCCGTATTGGTGGTGACAAGTTCGATGAAGCCATCATTAACTACATCCGCCGTAACTTCGGCTCACTGATTGGTGAAGCCACAGCAGAGCGTATCAAACACGAAATCGGTGCCGCTTATCCGGGTGAAGAAGTGCGCGAAATCGAAGTTCGTGGACGTAACCTGGCAGAAGGGGTACCACGCGGCTTCATTTTAAATTCTAATGAAATCCTCGAAGCACTGCAGGAGCCGCTAACCGGTATCGTTTCGGCGGTAATGGTAGCGCTGGAGCAGTCTCCACCTGAATTAGCCTCGGATATTTCAGAACGGGGTATGGTGCTCACCGGTGGTGGTGCATTACTGAAAGATCTCGACCGGCTGCTTATGGAAGAAACCGGAATTCCCGTGGTTATTGCCGACGATCCGCTCACCTGTGTGGCACGTGGAGGGGGCAAAGCCTTCGACATGATAGACATGCACGGTGGGGATTTGTTTAGCTACGAGTAAATAGGCAAGGCAACCTTCTAAGGTTGCCTTCTTGCATTATGGATACAATATTTACCCGCGGCCCCTCGCTCAATATTCGGCTGGCATTAGCCCTGGCAATGTCGGTTATGCTGATCGTGCTCGATTTTAAACTCGACGCGTTCTCAACTACGCGGGTACTGCTTAACTCTCTGGTCAGCCCGGTTCAGTATCTGGCCAATTTGCCCGGACAGCTGCTTAATGCCAGCGCCCAGCGCCTGACCTCACAACAGGCGCTCATCGAAGAAAACGAGCAACTGACTAACCGATTGCTATTACAAAACGAAAAGCTTCAGCGTTTTGAAGCGCTTGAGCAGGAAAATACAGAACTGCGGCGTTTACTGGATGCACCGGTGCGTCAGAACATGCGCAAAATGGTGGCAGAATTAATGGCGGTGGATAACACGCCATACAGCCAGCAAATTGTGATCAACAAAGGCGCAATAGACGGTGTATACCTGGGCCAGTCGATTCTGGACGAACGAGGCATTGTGGGGCAGGTGATGGAAGTCGGCACCACCAATAGCCGGGTATTGTTGATCAGTGACGTAACCCACTCCATACCGGTGCGGTCTATCCGCAATAACAGCCGGTTTATTGCCTCAGGTAGCGGCGCCATCGATGAATTGTATCTTACTCACGTAGCACACAGTGCCGATATCCGGGAAGGCGATGTCCTGGTGTCATCCGGACTGGGCGATGTGTTTCCTGAAGGGTATCCGGTAGCAGAGGTTATTCAGGTAGTACGCGATGAATCGCGCCCCTTTGCCCAGGTCACCATTGCCCCTTCGGCCAGATTAAATCGTCTCAAATACCTGTTATTGTTATGGCCACAAACATCCCCTCAACCTGACGAGCAGGAAGAGGAGGTGGCAGATGATTAAGGTACGTCATTACACCATCGCTATTACGCTGCTGATTGCCATGGTGTTCCAAATCATCCCGGTGCCGGTGCAGGTGGATTTATACCGTCCCGACTGGGTACTGATTGTGCTCTCATACTGGGTAATGGCATTACCGCACCGCGCTAATGTGGGGGTCGCTTTTACCAGTGGCCTGGCACTCGACATTCTGCTTGGTACTGCGATGGGCGTGCACAGCTTTGCGCTGAGCATCTCTATTTATGTCCTTGCGGCGAATTACCAGCGTTTGCGTAACTATTCAGTGTGGCAACAGGCCGTTATTATTGGTGTGGTGTCTGCGTTATACCATTCGTTATTATTCTGGTTGTTACGCCTGCTTACCGATGTCACCTTTCGTTTTGAAGAACTCTGGCCGGTGCTGACCTCAATGGCATTGTGGCCCTGGATTTTCTGGTTGTTACGCAAAGTCAGACGTCAGCTGAGGATCACATGAGTCAGTTGCGTTCTCTGGTACTGGCTTCCGCTTCACCGCGGCGCGCCGAACTATTAACCCAGATTGGGGTCGAATTTATTGTCAGGCCTGCGGATCTGGACGAAACCGCGCTGGCCGATGAGCAGCCCGAGGCACTGGTAACACGCCTGGCTGCAGACAAAGCGAAAGCGGCCGCAGTGAGCCATACTGATAGTGAAGGCAGTGTGCTGCTGGCATCTGACACAGTGGTGGTACTGGATAATAAAGCCTTGGGTAAACCTGCTGATTTTGCTGATGCCGCTGCCATGTTAGGCGCGTTAAGCGACCGCACGCATCAGGTGATGACCGCAGTAAGCCTGCTCGATGGGGTCAGACAAAAAACCATTTGCGTGACAACCCAGGTGCATTTTGCCCGGTTATCCAACGAACAAATAGCCCGCTACTGGGCAACCGGAGAGCCTGCCGATAAAGCCGGTGCCTATGGTATTCAGGGCATTGCCGGCCAGTTCGTAAAATCGATTGAAGGCAGTTACAGCGCCGTTGTGGGATTACCGCTGTATGAAACCGTACAACTACTGCAAGAGTTTGGAGTGATTGAATGAGTGCAGAACTACTGATTAACGTTACACCGTCGGAGTCGCGTGTTGCGCTGATTGAAAATGGTATTCTGCAGGAAGTCCATGTGGAAAGGCACACTAAGCGTGGCCTGGTGGGCAACATCTACCGTGGTAAAGTCAGCCGCGTATTGCCGGGGATGCAGGCAGCATTTGTCGACATCGGCCTGGATAAAGCGGCATTTTTGCATGCCTCAGATATTGTTATTCATAACGAAGTGGTGGGGGAAGTTTCTACCAGTCATATTGAAAAACATGACATCCGCGACCTGGTTCGCGATGGTCAGGACATAGTGGTGCAGGTGGTGAAAGATCCCATTGGCACCAAAGGCGCCCGACTGACAACGGATATCACCATCCCGTCTCGTTACCTGGTGTTTATGCCCAGCGTTACCCATGTGGGCGTATCTCAGCGCATCGAAGATGAAACCGAGCGTGAGCGGCTTAAAGAGCTGGTGGCGGAGTTTTGTGACGAGGAAGGTGGCTTTATACTGCGCACCGCTGCGGAAGGGGTTAGTCAGCCGGAATTGAAGGCTGATGCCGCTTTTTTGCGCCGGCTATGGAGTAAAATTCAACAGCGCATGAAAAAGCGCCGCTCCCATGTGCTGTACGAAGATTTACCGCTGGCCCGTCGGGTATTGCGGGATTTTGTGGGGACCGAATTGGACCGCATCAGAATTGACTCGAACCTGTCGCACCATGAGTTGGGTCAGTTTACCAAAGAATATGTACCGGAGATGCACTCCAAACTGGAGTACTACCCGGGTGATCGGCCGATTTTCGACCTCTATGATGTTGAAAATGAAATGCAGCGTGCGCTCGAACGCCGTGTGGATCTTAAATCCGGTGGCTACCTGATCATCGATCAGACTGAAGCCATGACCACTATCGATATTAATACCGGCGCTTTCGTGGGGCATCGTAATCTCGAAGAAACCATTTTTAATACTAATATTGAAGCCACACTCGCTATTGCCCGTCAGCTACGATTGCGTAATCTTGGCGGCATGATCCTGATTGATTTTATCGACATGACTAATGCCGACCATAAACGGCGGGTCCTGAACAGCCTTGAGGCTGCCACCAGTAAAGACCGTGCTAAGATCAATATTCATGGTTTTACCTCCCTGGGTCTGGTGGAAATGACCCGCAAACGCACCCGAGAAAGTCTGGAACACATACTGTGTGGTGACTGTCCGGTTTGCAAAGGGCGTGGCAGTGTCAAAACTATAGAAACTATCTGCTTTGAAATTATGCGGGAAATCGTTCGGGTTAACCGTGCTTACGATGCCGATATGTTTGTGGTTTACGCGTCTCCCACCGTTGCGGACTATTTATTGGGAGAAGAATCCCATATGTTAGCCGAACTGGAAGTATTCGTTTCGAAACAAATAAAAGTACAAACAGAAACCTTATACAACCAGGATAAGTACGATGTGGTAATGATGTGAACCGACCCCTTTCCGTTGCCGCTTACATTGTTAAAAAACTCTGGTTATTTTGCGCCATTGTACTGGTGCTGTTTGCTGTATTGCTTAGCGCACTTCGCTATACCCTGCCTTATCTGGATGAAGAAAAACAACTCATTGAAGACTACCTGAGTGCGCAATACGGCATTCAGCTTACCATCGACAGCTTGTCGGCCGCCTGGCAGGGTACCGGTCCCAGCATTGTGCTTAACGGCGTGCAATTCCAACAAAACGACTTGTCGCCGGTGGAGATCAAGCTCGAACAGGTCTATGTGGAAGTGGACTTCTGGCAGTCATTGCAACAACGGGAGCTATCCTCCAAGCGCTTTGACCTGGTAGGCCTGCATGCCCGGGTCGATACCCAGCGCATGGAAAAGGGCAACGAGGGTGACTTTCCTATCGTTGAAGCCTTACGCAGTCTGTTTCTCGATCAATTGCAGAGTTTCTCGTTATTGCATGGTGAGGTAACTCTGGTAACACCAACCGAAGAAGAAGTGGTTGAATTATCACAGCTATACTGGGTAAACCGTGATAACCGCCACCAGGGGCGCGGCGCGATTCGGGTGCAGGATATTGCGAATAACTCGGCGTCTTTCGTACTCGATTTGTATGGTGGTAAGTCGGATTTGTCCGGTACCTTGTATGTGAAGGGCGAGTCGCTGGATATCTCCCCCTGGATCAGTGCATTACTGCCAACCCGCTCGCCGGTAGAGCGCAGTCGCGGTAACTTTGAGTTCTGGGCCAGCCTCCAGGACAATAATATTGATGCCGTGCAGGTAGAGTTTGACGACAGTGATATTGCCTGGCGTCTGGCGGGCGACAACAACATTTTGCAATCACAAATCCTCGGCGGCAGTATTCAGGCTCTGCCGTCAACTGACGGCTGGTCGGTCAGGGTTGATCAGTTAATTCTGCAAGCCGATAGCAATACCCTGGTGACCGATCTGGTCGGGCGCATCAATGATGATGGGGATTTGACCATCAATACGGTTAAACCCATCTCTCTGGCGCCCATTATGGCACTGGCACCGTTGTTTACTGAAGGCAACAGCGGGCAATTGGTCAAACGCCTGAACCCTACGGCCGAATTGGCAACCTTACAGTTGCAATGGCAACAAAAGGCCTTGTCGGTAGCGGCGAAAATTTTTGATATGCACTGGAACCAGAGTGGCAAGGTGCCGGGCTTAAGTGCCATTGATGGCGAGTTCTTCTGGCATCACGACCAGGGTGTACTGGAATTGGAAGCTACCGACTCTGAACTAACCATTAATAACCTGCTGCCACAAAACCTAACCCTCGATAAGGTGCGCGGGCGCGCCTATGTGTATCCGGAAGCAGAAGGGGAGTGGGTGTTGAGCCTGCAGGACATGCAGGTAGAAAGCGAGTTGTTGAGCTTCTCGCAAGATATTAAATATCAATTTAGCAGTGGTGTGTTAAGCGCTGCTATGACAATTGACCGAATGGCACTGACCGACGTGCCGGGGTTCTTCCCCGCCGCTTACATGGGGGAGGGAACGGTTAGTTACCTGCAGCGCGCCTTTAGTGACGGCGGACTGGTGCAAAATGCCAACGTTTTGTGGTTTGGTAACCCGGCAGAATTTCCCTTTGCTGATGGACAGGGCGTATTTCAGGCCCGGGTCGATGTGACGGACGCCGGATTTACGTTCGCGCCCGACTGGCCTGCGCTGGCCAATCTCAATATGCGCCTGATGTTTGAAAATGAAGCCTTAACCATGACCAGCCCGGCAAGCCAGTTAATGGACATTGAATTAACGGATTTGTACGCCCGTATCCCTCGTTTAAGCGGATCTTCGGTACTGACTATCGACGCCAAAGTGCAGGGCTCTGGTGAGCAGGTTGCAACGCTGATGCGAAACTCAGGATTACGTGATTCGCTGGGTAAAATCCTCTCCGAGGATGTGGTCGTGGCCGGACCGGTGGCCAGCGAGGTGAAACTTGAAATCCCGCTGACTGGCAAAAATGTGAAAGCCAGCGGTATTGCCCGTCTCGACGGCAACTCTGTGAACGTGAGCAGCCTGGGGTTGGTGTTTGGTCAGGCCACTGGCGAGGTGAGCTTTTCCAATGCCAATATTACTATTAATGAACTGACCGCCAGTTTGTTTGGCCAGCCCGTGGCAGTGGAACTGGCCGGAAATCAACTGAGTGATGAGTACTTACTGGATATTGAGCTGAGCGGGAACTGGGCTGCACAGCCGTTAATCGAAACGGTCAATCCGGCCTTTGCCGACTACCTGAATGGCGATGCGCAGTGGCGAACTGATGTATCGGTATCGCTGGGTAAGGATGGCTTTCAGTATAATGCTAGTATGACCAGCGAGTTGGCTGGCGTTGAATCGCGTTTACCGGCGCCGTTTTACAAAGAAGCGATGACGGTGAAAGAGCTTATGGTGTTGGTGGATGGCGATCAGGATGCGTCAGACATTACCCTGAGCGTTGGCAATGATATTAATTTCTCCGGCGTGTTGCCCCATGATACCAAACAGTTTGCCGGCGCCCACCTGGCCCTGGGCAATAGTGATATTGTTGGGCTTGGCACAGGGTTTAGTATTTCTGCCGCCATGCCACAGGTAGATGTTGCCCAATGGTACCATGTTATAGATCTGCTGATTGGCGGGCTGTCATCTGAATCAACGCAAGCCAACAAGGCAGCGCAGAAGCCGGGATACTTCTCGGTGCCACAACGCATATTTGTGGAAGCTGAAAACCTGATTGTGGCTGGGCAGACCCTCACTGATGTCACTATATCGGCACGTCAGCAAAGTAATAACTGGTCGCTTAATGTATTGTCTTCCCAGGCCAAAGCCGAGGTGAAGCTGTTCGACGCCTGGCTGGAACAGGGCATAGAGGTTGATGCCGACTTTATTCGCTTGGCCGAATGGCAAACCGAAGAACAAGAGCAGCAACAGGTTGAATATGACTACCAGCCGAATGCGCTGCCGCCTATTCGTTTTCATTGCGACGCCTGTAATTTACTCGACAGAGACTTTGGTACTGTCGATTTGGAAGTCACCCGTACCGAAAATGGTATGCTGATTAAACGCTTTGATGCGACCAACGATTTCGGTGAGCTTCGAGCAACAGGCCGGTGGTTAACCGCCGGTGATAATACTTCGGTGACCCACTTTGAAGGCGATGTGAAAAGCCATAATATTGGTGGGATGTTGTCGGAACTTGGGGTTAACTCCGGTATAAAAGACTCAAAAGCGCAAATTGATTTTATTCTCAACTGGGATAATTCACCGTTTAACTTTGCCATGGATTCACTCAATGGTAGTGTGAAAACCGAACTTACCGACGGTTATCTCACTCAGGTAAGTGACAAAGGATCACGTATCTTTACCTTGTTCAGCCTTAACTCACTGGTAAGAAAGCTGAGTCTCGATTTTCGCGATGTATTTGCCCAGGGCTTCTTCTACGACGATATTAAGGGTAGTCTGGATATTATTGACGGGGTCGCCAATACCACCGATACGGTGATCGATGGCGGAGCCGGCGAAATAGAAATCAAGGGTTACACCGACCTGGCCAATAAGACCCTCAACTACAATGTGAGCTTTGCCCCAAATGTCACCGGTAATCTGCCCTTTCTGGTTTACTTTATGGTGAATCCGCCTACGGCGCTGGCAGCACTGGCGCTCGATCAGGTGTTGACCTCGGCCAAAGTGATCTCTAATGTGAATTATCATATTACCGGCACCATCGATAACCCGGAACTCGAAGAAGTCGGGCGCAACAGTACCGATATTGAATTGCCGGCTCAACGTCAGCCAGCGCAATCGGAAACCATCGAGAACGAGCCGGTAGAACCCGCAGAATCAAAGGAGCCTACCGATGCAGACAGTTAACCTTGCCGCCCTGCAGATGACATCCGGTCCCGATGTGGATGCAAATCTGGATTTTGTTGAAAAGCAACTGTCAGAAGCGGCATTACCTGCCCATACTGTGGTGGTACTCCCGGAGTGTTTTGCGTGCTTTGGTACCCGGGACGGCTTTTTATTAAGTATCGCCGAAACGCCCGGAAATGGCCCGATACAATCACGATTGGCGCAGATAGCAGTGCGTTTTTCATGCTACCTGATAGCCGGGACCATTCCTGCTGCCTGCGCTGATCCGCAGAAATTTACCGCATCCTGTTTTGTCTACGGGCCCGAGGGGAATGCGTTAGACTGCTATCAGAAGATACACTTGTTTGATGCGGCAGTTGCCGACAATACCAAAGCTTATAAAGAGTCTAAATATACCCAGCCCGGTGAGCGCGTAGTGGTTATTGATACGCCGCAGGGGCGGATTGGCGTAGCAGTATGTTATGATGTGCGATTCCCGGGCCTTTTTGAAGCCATGGGCGATATTGATGTGCTGGTATTACCCGCCGCATTTACCCAGGTAACCGGCGCCGCTCACTGGCATACACTACTGCGTGCCAGGGCGATAGAAAAACAATGTTTCGTGGTGGCTGCAAACCAGACCGGTACCCATGAAAATGGCCGTGAAACCTACGGACACAGCGTGATATATTCCCCCTGGGGAGACATGCTGGCAGAGCAGGAAACTGCAACCTGCATTGTTCAGCATGCCGTGTCTCTGACAGACATCAATAAATACCGACAAGCCATGCCATTGGCTCAACATAATCGTTTCAGGAGTCACTTTGATAAATCAAGTTGAAACTCATTTGCTGGCTGATTCAGGGTTAACCCGACAATCGCTGGATACCTCACTTGCTTCGATTCATTCCCATCAAACCGATTACGCCGACTTGTATTTTCAATCCAGCCAGCATGAAAGCTGGGTGATGGAAGACGGTATTATTAAAGAAGGCAGTTTTAACCTGGAACGCGGCGTTGGCGTACGCGCAGTAAGCGGCGAGAAAACCGGTTTTGCTTATTCTGATGAAATCAGTGTGGAAGCCATTAGCAAGGCCTGTACCGCGGCCCGCAGCATTGCGCCTGCCGGTGGGCAGGTCAAGGTGGGTACCTTAAGTGATGTTACCCCGGCTCCGCGATACTCAGCCGATAATCCTATTCTGGCCATGGCCGAAGCGGAAAAAATTGCCTTGCTGAAAGCCGTCGACGGTTATATTCGCAAACAGGACAGCAGCATTAATCAGGTGGTGGTATCACTGAGCGGTGTTTACGAAGAAGTACTGGTAGCAGGTAGTGATGGGACCCTGGCAACCGATATTCGTCCGCTGGTGCGGTTAAACTGTTCGGTACTGATGGAAAACGGTGATCGTCGCGAGCGTGGTAGTGCCGGCGCGGGAGGAAGACATACTTATGCCTTTTTCACCCGGCAGGAAGATGGTCGCCCTTTTTACGAGCAGATAGCTGACGATGCGCTGCATATGGCCAGAATTAACATGCAGGCGATAGCATCGCCAGCGGGTTTAATGCCAGTGGTGCTGGGTAGCGGCTGGCCCGGTGTATTGCTGCACGAGGCAGTTGGACATGGCCTTGAAGGTGACTTTAACCGTAAAGGGGCCTCTACGTTTGCCGGCCGTATGGGCCAGCAGGTGGCCTCTAAAGGCGTGACTGTGGTAGATGACGGTACGCTGGATAATCGCCGCGGATCGTTGACTGTGGATGATGAAGGAACACCGACTGCGCACAATGTGCTGATTGAAGACGGGGTTCTGACTGGCTACATGCAGGATAAAATGAATGCACGTCTGATGGGCGTGAAGCCTACCGGCAACGGCCGCCGTGAATCCTATGCACATTTGCCGATGCCACGCATGACCAATACTTACATGCTTGGCGGTCAGTATACGCCGGAAGAAATCATCAGCTCGATTGATAAAGGTATTTATGCACCAAACTTTGCCGGTGGCCAGGTGGACATTACTTCCGGAAAATTCGTGTTTTCCAGTGCTGAGGCCTATCTAATTGAAAACGGCAAAATTACCGCACCGGTAAAAGGTGCTACCCTGATTGGCAATGGTCCTGAAGTCATGCAAAAGATTTCCATGATTGGCAACGATGTAGCGCTGGATCGCGGTGTAGGTGTGTGCGGCAAGGACGGTCAGAGTGTGCCGGTTGGTGTGGGTCAGCCCACCCTGAAAATCGATGAGCTGACTGTTGGCGGGACCAGCTAATCCTGGTCCAGCATATGTTCTTTAAGATATTGAAATAACTCGCGATACGCTTTGGGTGGCGCATTTTTGCTGCGTTCCTTAGCAATCGTTCGATGAAATTGCCGAAGCTTTTGACGTTCCAGCGTCGGGTGTTCATCGAGGACGGCCTGAATGGCGTCATCGCCTTGGTCGGCAATGGCATCGCGGGTTTTTTCTAATTGATGGAAGCGTGCATTTTGCGCCTGATGCTGATGTTGCAACTTGGCCAGGGCTTCCTCAATAGGTGTTAAATCGCGACTGCGCATTAACTTACCAATAAACTGTAACTGGCGGCGAAAGCCATCTTTTTTACGGTTTATTTTGCGGGCCAGTGTGACGGCATCGGCCAGTTCATCATCCATTGGGATGGTTTTTATATGCGCGTCAGACAAATTTACGAGTTGTTCGCCGACTTGCTGGCGTAAGGCAGACAGGCGTTTAAGCTCAGATTTACTAACGAATTCATCGTGCTCGGGATAGCTGTCGTCGTTATCCCAATTCGCGTCATCATGCTGACTTGGGTCGTTCATTGGACTCTCGTTTAAAACTGATAATGTTGAATTGTAGCCATGAACAACGGACATTTATAGCGAAACTTCTATGCAGATCGAACAACAACTAGCAGAAATTCAATCGAAAGTGGCTGACACGCTTACTTTAGCGCTTAAAAAGGGCGCTACTCAGGCCGAAGCCAGCATGTCGAAGGTTGAGGGAATTGCGGTTTCCTCTCGCTTACGGGAAGTGGAAAATATCGAGTTTACCAACGATGGTGGTCTGGGGATCAGCGTTTATGTGGGTAAGCACAAGGGCAGCGCATCCACCGCCGATTTGGGTATGGAGGCGTTAGCCCTGGCAGTAGAAAAAGCCGTGGATATTGCCCGCTATACCAGTGAAGATCCTTGCACCGGACTGGCAGATGCAGAGCTGATGGCAACCGAATTCCCCGATTTGGATTTATATCATCCGGTACCACTGGATCCCCAGGACGCGATTAAGCGCGCGGTGGCGGCCGAATCGGCTGCCCTGGATTATGACCCCAGGATCACCAATTCCGACGGCGCCAGCTATAACGCGAATATAGGAATGCGGGTTTACGGCAACACGCACGGTATTAATGCTGGTTACGCCAGCAGTCGGTACAGCCTGAGTTGTATGGTGATTGCCAGCCAGGATGATGACATGCAGCGTGATTATGCCTACACCGTTAGCCGTGATGCCAGCAAGCTGGATTCGCCGGAAGCTGTAGGGCTGGAAGCGGCAGAATGCACTGTGGCTCGCTTAGGCGCGCAAAAAATTAAAACCGCAACAGTGCCGGTGCTGATCGATAAGCAACTGGCCTCCAGTTTGTTTGGCCACTATGTTGGTGCCATCAGCGGCGGTTCACTGTATCGCCGTTCGTCATTCCTGCTCGACAAACTCGGTAGTCAGGTATTTCCTGAATGGTTGAATATTGTTGAGCGTCCTCACTTAAAAGGCGCACTGGCCAGCAGTAACTTCGATCACGAAGGGGTAGCGACCCAAGACATGAATATCGTTGATAGCGGTAAATTGTCTACCTACCTCTATACCAGTTACTCTGCACGTAAACTCAACACGGTGACTAATGGCCATGCCGGTGGCATTCATAACTGGATTGTCAGTGATACCGGTCAGTCAGATGCAGAACTGCTAAGAACCATGGGTACGGGGCTTTATGTAACTGAAATGATGGGCCAGGGCGTGAACATTGTAACCGGTGATTACTCCCGCGGCGCGGCAGGTTACTGGGTCGAAAACGGGGTAATTCAGTACCCGGTGCATGAAGTAACCATAGCCGGCACTTTGCAGGAAATGTTTGCCAATATTGTTGCTATCGGTGCCGAACGTGACGTCAGAGGCAGTGTAAATACCGGCGCAGTGTTATTGGAAAAAATGAAAATTGCCGGGGCATAAACGCCCTGGTGATTGTCGGCATCTTTTACACTTTGGAATAACTGGTCTGGTCTCTTTGTGGTAATGTAATACAAAACAAGGCATTACCTTTATGGTTTGTATTTTGCATTACCCGGTCTACTCCCGCTTTTAGTGAAAAAAATTAAATAAAATGAAAATGTTAAGTCGTCTTGGTGGTCTCATTTTATGTGCTTTTACGGCAACCAGCTTTGCATCGGCTGATAACGTTGGCACGTACAACTTAATTCTCAAAAATGATCTGAGCACGTCCAGTGATATTGAAGGCCGGATCATGATTGGTGGCGATATTAATGGCGCGTCTACAGATGTTGGCAGTCGTATCCCGGCCGATCCGGTGGTTGATGCGGTCACTGTGGTGGGGGATATCAACGCGCCGAGCCTTAAATCTCATAATGGTAATGTGGTTTATGGCGGTAACGCTACCCCCGGCAATATCGACATTCAGAATCATGCGGCGGCGCTTATCAAAGAAGATCAGTTATTACTGCAAACCCGGTTTGACGAAATCTACCAAAGCGTGATTGATGACAGTGATTATTACCAGACACTGACGGCAAACGGCACCTTTAATACTTCCGATATGAACAAAAAACTGTTCGAGTCGTCCAGCACCGATGACCTGTTGGTGTTTAATATCAACGGTAATGATTTGCAGAGTGGTGGATTAGAGTTTGGATTCACCCCCAGCGTACCGATGATCATTAACGTATCCGGCGCCGGCACGCTGAATATCAACGCTAAAGCTCAGGGTAATTTTGACAAGAACTCAGTGTCCCCACTGGTGCTGTGGAATTTCTATGATTATAGCGGCCTCAACTTTAATGGCGATGGCTGGAATGGTTCAGTACTGGCGCCCTATGCGGATATCACCAGTTATACCGGCAGCCTGGATGGAGGCATTGCTGCGCTTTCTTACACCGGTGGTGTGGAAGTGCACAACAAGCTATTCACCTTTGAGCCACCCCAGGACGAACAAACCCCGGTATCAGCGCCCTCTGTTGCAGCATTATTGTTTGGTGGAGTGCTGTTAGTTATGCGCAGACACCGTAAGCAAGCGGCTGCCTGATATCTTAAAGCTCATCCGACAGGTACGGGTGAGCTGTTACTGGTACCATTCAAACCATACCGGTAAACAGCCTGTGAGTCGTATTAACGTGACCGGACGTTTCTTAGTAATCATTATTTGTTGGTTGGGTTTCAGTGGGCTGGCGCAAAGTCAGCAGGCCGAAACCGATGTGATTGACTGTGAGAAAGCTGAATTTGCCTATCTTGATGGCAATGCTGAGGAAGCATTGATTTATCTTAAACGATGCCGGCAACAACTCCCCGATTATCTTCCTGCGCTCACATTGCTGGGTAAAATACAGACTGAATATGGCCGCTATGCGCTGGCAGCAGATACCTTTCAGCAAGCCCTTGAGCAAGGGGCGGATGCTGAGTTATTTGCCCGGGAGTGGGCGCGCTCACTGATTGGCACTAGACAGTTTAACACGCTGGCCCGTTTTACTGGTTTTCAGGGGTTTACGCCGGTTATGCGCGCAGACTGGCTGAAACAGCGTGCCTTGGCATGCCGGGAACTAAACGAAGAAAGCTGCGCCAGAGAGAGTTATTCAGCCCTGAAGATGCTGGGTGAAGAACTGGATGCGGCGCTGGGTTTTGCCGGACTGGCTATCGAGCACAAAGCCTGGCAAGAGGCTCGCGAACAACTGGATTTGGCCACCGCTATAGATCGCAATGATGTGCGCGTACTGCTTACCTCCGGACGTTTGGCACTTTATCAGCAGCAATATGACGAGGCGCTTGAATTGGTGGATAAAGCGTCTGTCCTGGCGCCAAGGGATCCATTGGTATTGCGCACACTGGTAGACATTTATCTGGCGGCTAATCAACGCCAGGAAGCTGCCAATACGTTGGATCTTATTCTTAGCTTGTCGCCGGAAGATCCCTTCGCCATGTTGGTGCACAATAGCCTGGAGCCGAATGACAAGTACTCTGCAATACTGGCGACTTATAAGGCACGTATCGAGCAACTCAATAAAACGGCCAAAACCAACGACCACACCCTCTACTATCTGGAAGGGTTAATTGCTTATCAGTCGGGTAGTTATGAGCAGGCACTTAAGGCCTTCACTTTTCTGGTGAAAGAAAAGGCATTCTTCCCCCAGACATTAACCTTACTGGCTAAAACCCATGTGGCCTTAAAGCAGCCCGGCCAGGCGATAAGCCTGCTGGAGCCGCAGCAGGAGACGCTACTGGCCGAAGCGCCAGACTCGATGGCATTACTGATTGAACTGTTTATTGAAGACGGCAAAGTGTTTAAAGCGCTTCCGAGTTGGCGCAGTTTTGCTGAGCGCTACCCACAGCGTCTGGAAACCGGCTTGCTGGAAGTCAAAATACTGTTTGGCCGGGGCATGCATGAACGGGCGATGCAAAGACTAGAGCAATTACGGCAGACTTTTCCTGAGTCAGAGTCGGTGGCCAGGGTATCAGCCGTGGCGCTGAGTTTTGCCGGCGATTACCCTCAGGCACTGAATATTGTAGAGCGCCAATTGCAGACTTCTGCACAGGCACAGCTTTGGTATAACTTTAAAGGTACCCTCCATCTGATGTTAAATGATGCCGCTAACGCCAGGGTGTCATTTGAGAATGCCTTGCGCCTCGACAACAAAATGGTGCCGGCGCAGGCCAACCTGGCCTGGCTGGACTTTTATCAGGGGCAACAAGACACCGCGCTGGCACGAGTGGAGCAACTGGCTGCGCAATATCCTGCCCAGCTGCCATTGCAACAGATGTACGCCGGTATGTTGCTCTCGTCAGGTCAGGCAGAGCTGGCTAAAAAGCGCTATGAGATGATCTACCAGCAGGACAGTGCCGAGCGTACGGTTATTGAAAGTCTGATTGCTATCTATCAACAAGAAGGCAACACTGCAGGGTCAATTAGTATGCTGACCCGCCTGATTGAACTGGAGCACGATACGGTCAGAAACCTGCTGCGACGAGCACAGCTTTATGTGTCGCAGGACCAGTTAAACCGGGCTGATTTGGACCTTTATAAAGCACTGCCACTTAGTAACGGCAATGCTACCTTATTGCTGGGTATTGCCAATATAAGTATTCAGTCGGGCAATCATCGATTAGCGGTAAAATCGCTGCAGCAGGCCGGGCAAATTAATCCGGCGGACCCTCTACCGCCGATAAAACTCGCCGAATTATACCTGAACCAAAATCAGACTCAGGAAGCCGGGCAGGTTCTGAAAGCAGCCGCTGGTTTCACTGAGGTGGCCGAACTCTGGTTGTTAAAAGGGCGCCTGGCAGAACAGCAGGGAGAGGGTCTTAAAGCCAGTGAGCATTACCACCATGCGCTGAGGTTAAACCCGGCGTTTGAACTGGCATACGGAAAGCTCTATGGCTTAACGCGGTTTGGTATTGGCAGGGCCGAGTTTGAGAAAGCGCTTAAAAAACGCGTTGCAGAGGCGCCAGAGGAGGTTTTTAGTCGCAGCTTACTGGGCCAGTACTATTACTACGAACAGCGCTTTAAAGAAGCGGTACCCCACTATGAACGGTTATATCTGACTGCTGCTGATGAGACTACAAAAGCCGGCTATGCACGCCGTCTGGGGCAGTTGTACTTCCATTTTGCACCGCAACAGGCGATTGAGTATGTGGCAAAGGCTGAGGCTATCAATCCCGATGATCCTTTCATACTGGCGCTAAAGGGCTGGGGAGAGGTGCAAATGAATCGTAAAGAAAGCGGTCTTAAATTACTTCGCGAGGCATACACCCGTAACGGTCAGGATGCAGACACTCAGTATTTTCTGGCGTATACGCTCAGTTCGCTGGGGTTGCATGAAGAAGCCCGCAAATTTCTGACCCCGTTATTAACTAACCGGTCATCCTCATACTCGCAGGAAATTCAGCAGTTACAGCAGCAGCTCATGAGGGAACCTCAGTAGTTCACACCAATCAGTGGGCATAAACTCAGTGAGTAGCTTGTAGTAAATAGCAGACACAAAAACAACAGCAGCAAGCAAAGCTTGTGCTGTTGTTCCAATACGTAAATGAGCGTTTGGGGTGTTTTAGCTGTCTACTGAACCACAAAAGCGATAGCCTTCACCGTGAATGGTGACGATCAGCTCTTCTTCGTTTGGCTCAGATTCAAAATGCTTACGTATACGGCGAATGGTTACATCCACAGTACGGTCATTCGGACGCAATTCACGGCCTGTCATTTCCATGATCAACTGTTCGCGGGTAAGGATCTTACCTGGATTGCTTAAGAACAGGTGCAGAGCACGGAACTCACTGCGCGGCAGACGGAACTCGCTGCCACTTGGGGCAATCAGAGAGCGGCTATCGCCGTCCAGAGTCCAGCCGTTGAAGCTTACGCGGCTAGGCAAATCGTCGTCTTCGGTGCTGCTGGTGGTGCGGCTTAGCAGGTTACGGGCACGGATAGTCAGCTCACGTGGATTGAATGGCTTGGTGAGATAATCGTCAGCACCAATTTCAAGACCCAGGATACGATCCACGTCGTTGTCACGGCCGGTTAAGAATATCAGGCCGATATTCTTACGGTCGCGCACTTCGCGTGCCAGAATCAATCCATTTTTACCAGGCAGGTTAATGTCCATGATAACCAGATTGATTGTGTGATTTTCAAAAAAATCATGCATTTGTTCGCCGTTTTCGGCTTCGAAAACGTTATACCCTTCGGCTTCAAACAAACTTTTCAATGTGGTTCGGGTGACCACTTCATCTTCTACTATTAATATGTTGGGCGTCTGCATGTTCACACTCTATTTACAAAAATTAGTACTCTGTACAAAGTTTATCAGATTTTATTGTTATCGATCTTTTTATCTTGCAATTTAATTGCCACATTCGTAAAACTACGCGCATGAGCAAGTTAAGTCCAAGAAAAAATATGTTAAATAACGGTTTTATGGTTTTTTTAAGGTTACCGGGATCGTCAGCGTAAACTCCACGCCGCAACCTTCTTCGCTTTCTAACTTTATATTGCCATTAAGCGCCTGAGTTACCAAGTTAAATACCAAATGCATACCTAAACCGGAGCCCCCCTGACCACGTTTTGTTGTAACAAAGGGATCAAAAATGCGCTTCTTGATGCTAGAAGGTATACCGCTGCCATTATCCTTGTAAATTATTTTCAGTTTTTGGTCATCCGTCAACCTAGCTATGACGTCAATTTTGCCGTTTTCAACCGTTTCAAAGGCGTGGATCAGTGAATTCATGATTAAATTGATCAAAATCTGATTTAATGGCCCGGCTTTGCACATAACATTGAGGGTTTCAGAACAATCAATACTGATGGTGTGACGCACCTTTTTCAGGCGTGGTCGCATCGACATCAGGGTCTCTTCTATCAATTGCTTCACATTGACTTCCCGGGCTTCCTCACTGGACTGATCTACCGCTACCTGTTTAAAGCTCGAAATGAGCTGGGCTGCCCGGTCGAGGTTACGGTAGATAATGTTCAGGTTTTCCCGGCTCTCATTAATGAAGCGGTCCATGGCACTGGCTTTGAGCGTTTTATCTTTGAATTGCTGGTCGATAACGGCCAGGCGATCGAGCATCATAGTGGAGGCAGTTATGCCAAGGCCAATCGGCGTATTCACTTCATGCGCAACGCCCGCCACCATATCACCAAGAGAGGCCATCTTTTCGTTTTCAACCATTTGGCGCTGAAACTGATGCAGTTTTTCCAATGTTTGAATCAGTTCTGTATTGGCACTCTTAAGGGCAACGGTGCGCTGATTAACTTCTTCCTCAAGTCGGCTGTTGAGGGCTTGCAGCTCGCGCTCGGCCTGTTGCTGTTTGCTAATGTATTCTTCTACTCTCGACAGCAGAATATTAATGGAATCCAGCATATGGTCATATTCACGCACATTACTCACCGAAAATCGCAGTGAGTAGTCGCGGCTGCGAGCGACCTTCTGCAGCATCAGGTTGGTATCCTGAATGGGGGTTGCCAGCATCTGGCCATATTTGAGCGCAACCAGAAACGCGGCAATGATAATCAGCACTATTGTGGCCACTTGCACCATTCGGGTGCTTCCGATGTAGCTGAAGAACGACTCCGTAGACATCCGCACATACACATAGCCGAGTGTTTGCTGTTCAATATTCACCGGTCGAATGATTTCAATGACCTGATTATCTTCATCCAGCCGGGCGGTGAAATAGCGCGCCATGTCATTTATCCGGCTTTCTGCCGCCGTGCTGGTTGATTTGGTATACAGCGCTAGCATTTCAGGCACTTGCCCATTTCCCTGGGCACTGTATAGGTGAGCATTTAAGACATCCGGAAAACTATCGAGACCGTGGAGCATGTTGGCCAACTGATCGCTACGGGTCATTTTTTCATCTAAATCAGTTGGGGTAACGGCCATGATGGGCTGAGCGTTGCTGGCCACCATATCGGCCAGTGAACGAACGTTTTGCAACAGCTGTTCTTTTACTTCGGCATGTTGGAGGTAGTTTGTGACTAATGTGGATAGCAACATAGCACTGCCCGACACGACGATAACAAGCCATATCATGATACTTTTGATCGAAAGTCTGGCGGCCGACAGCGACATGAGAAGGTTAAACTAGCCCACAAGGATTGATTGTTTAATAGTGGCTCATAAAGGTGAAAAAATAAAGTATTGCAGAGGCTTAAAGGCGTGGTTTAGCTCATAAAGGCCCACTTTCAGGCGCCAGCGTCGGTTATTTACTTTCAGTCCACTCTGGCGCCGGGATCCTGAGTAACTGGTATAGGGCTAGCGGTGGTAAGGCGTATTCCCGGGCAATCTCGGTAAATGCGCTTTGTTGCCTGGCAACCGGCAGGTCGGTAAGATCTGATAAACAGAGGCAAACCATACCGCCTTCGTTGATCGCCAGAGAAGGCACTGCCACGCGGGCAACCCGATATAACGTGTGTGGGCAGTATGCCTGTCTTTGTGGTGCCTGAATACACTCTTCGGGTACCTCGGCCCACCCCGGTGCACTGAACGTTAAACCTAACGTTAACAGCAGTGTTACTCTGAGTATCATTAACCCATGCTCTGATACAGCGTCAGATACTGTTCAGCGGCGGCTTGCCAGGTGAAACGGGTTTGCATGCCTCGTTGTTGCATTTCCCGGAACGTCACAGGGCATTCATAATATGCTAACAGGGCCCGCCGTATGCAGCTAAGCAGGGCATCCCCGCTGGGTTGTTCGAAAACGAAGCCGGTGGCCGCATCGGGCGCATACTCAGGGTCGATCACGGTATCTTTCAGGCCGCCTACTGCGCGGACTATGGGTACCGTGCCATAGGCCAGACTGTACATCTGGTTGAGCCCGCAAGGTTCAAACTGAGAGGGCATTAAAAAGAAGTCAGCGCCGGCTTCAATCAGGTGCGCATGCTCTGTACTAAAGCCGTTAATAAAGGAAAACTGCTGGGGGTGTTGCTCGGCAAACTCACCGAGATCCTGACACACCCTTGGGTCGCCCGTGCCGATAATCACCAGTTGCAATTTGTGACGAATGAGGCGATCGAGAATGGGGATAAGATACCCAAATCCCTTTTGCTCAGTAAGACGACACACCATGCCGAATACCGGTACATTCGATTCTGTCGGTAAGCCTGATTTGCGCTGTAAGGCCTCTTTGCATTCAGCCTTACCGCTTATTTCCCCGGCGTTAAAATGGGCCGGAATATACGGATCGGTCATCGGATCCCACTGGCTGTAGTCACAGCCGTTCAGAATGCCGGATAAATCGTTGCTGCGCTGCATGAGCCGGTCGTGTAAGCCATGACTACCCAGGTCGGTGAGCAATTCAGTGGCATAGTTGGGGCTCACCGTGGTAATTTTGTCGGCGCATTCAATGGCCGATTGTAAAAAGTTGATATAGCCACCATGCACCTGCTCGAAGATGGCCGGGTGATGGCGCAGGAAGGGGATCTCTTCTATGCGATGAACGCCCTGGAATGCCGCATTATGGATGGTAAAAACCGAGCGTGTCTGATTGAAATAACCGCTACGATCGCTACGCATTAAAAAGGGTAGCATAGCCGTATGCCAGTCATGACAATGAATAACATCGGGCTGCATGCCAAGCGTTTGGATAGCGCTAAGCACGGCACCACTAAAAAAGCTGAAGCGCTCGCCATTATCGTTGTAGGCTTCATATGCACTGTTATACAGACCTTCCCGGTCGAAGTATTCGGGATAGTCAATAAAGTAAACCTCAATGCCGTTCCAGTGAAGCTGGCGAACGGCATAGTGGTAAACTTTACTTTCTGCAAACAGGGTCTGGCTGCTGCAGGCTTCCGAGAGTGAAAACTGTTCCGCAATGGCCCGGTAATAGGGCATAAATACACTTACGGTATGTTCCGGCGATTTCAGTGCCAGGGGCAAGGCTTTACCAACATCGGCAAGCCCACCGGTTTTTACCAGCTCTTCAACTTCAGAAATCGCAAAAACAATGTTCACACTACTCTCCAGCGTTTAATTTGATGCTAAGCACAAATTATCACACAAGACAGGGATTTAAACGTTAACTTTGTGCAAAATACACAGAAAATCGATTGTCCTGGGTAAGTACTGATGGACTGGAGAATTGTTCAGACAGTAATTCTGCATAGGGTAAAAAGCGATTAGCCACAAGATAGAGTTTACCCTTCGGGTGCAGGTGTTGTCGGGTTGCCTGAATAAATTCCCGGCTAATGCGATAATCTGTTTTTACGCCGGTGTGAAACGGCGGATTAGTGACTACGGTGTGGTATTTAGTGCTGACTCCCTGCAGGGTATCGGTGGCAATAAGCACTCCCTGCTGGTGGTTTTCATGCAAAGTATGCGCACTGCTCCACAGCGCCAGAGCGCTGACATCCAGTAGCTCCACACTGGCCTTGCTGCCACCGCTGAGCAGATAACTGGCGATGACGCCAGCCCCACAGGCGAAGTCCAGCAACTTACCGGATAATGAAAGGGGAAGTTTATCCAGCAGCATGGCCGTGCCGGCATCCAGTTCGCGATGACTGAATACGCCGGGTAAGGAACAAACGGTCCATTCGATGCCGTTGCGGCGGTAAGTGTCGCGACTCAGGTAATCGCTGAGGTTAAACTGAGCCGGCTCCTGATTTAAATGACAGGTTAGCCAACTGCAGTGGCGGGCAGAGTCGACTTTGTCGATATCACCAAAAGCCTGGATAGCTTTGCCTGCGCTTTTAATTCCGCCGCGATTTTCGCCAATCACATGCACCCGGTTGCCATTGCCAGCCAGGTTGGCCGCCATAGCCATTAGCATGGCCAGATGGGCTTTGGCTTTTGGCATGAAAATCAATACATCGGTGATACCGTCGATATCACCACACGTTGGCGCGAAGATATGTGAGTGATTGCCTGAGGTCGCGTTGAGTGCAAAGTTAGCCTTATTCTCAACCATATCGCGACTGTCGAAATGCGCCGCCTCCAGGCGTCGCGCGCACTGATTAAACACATCATAGTACTGGTGTAAAACGGTCAGTGTCAGATGGCTTAATGCACTGAATAAGTTGGCATCGTCGGGGTTAATGACTAACCAGTTGCCTTGTTCAAACTGGTCTTCGTTACGCAGTATCAGCTGGCTTTGGGGAGACAAACTCATGCGGTGCGCTCGTAAATCAAATCCCATACACCGTGGCCGAGTTTCTGGCCGCGCACTTCAAACTTAGTGGTAGGGCGGTAGTCGGGACGTGGTACGTAATTACCCTCAGGTGCGGTATTGGTATAGCCGTCGGCTCCATTCATGACTTCTGCCATGTGCTCGGCATAAGGTTCCCAGTCTGTGGCCATATGAAAAGTACCGCCAATCGCCAGTTTGGTGCGAACTAATTCAGCAAATTCCGCTTGCACGATACGGCGCTTGTGATGGCGCTTTTTGTGCCATGGATCCGGGAAAAACAACTGCAAACGATGCAGACTGGCATCCGGCAGCATATTTTTCAGCACTTCTACGGCATCGTGCTCCATCACCCGCAGGTTTTCAACGCCCAGTTCGCCAGCATCCGCCAGACAAGCGCCAACGCCCGGGCGATGAACTTCAATTCCGATGAAGTTGAGTTCCGGCGCTTCATGGGCCATGGTGACCAGTGATTTCCCCATCCCAAAACCAATTTCAACAACAACCGGGGCTTCACGGCCAAACACAGCAGCAAAATCAAGCGGGGCATTTTGGTACTCAATGCCCTTGGTTGGCCAGAATTCTTCCAGCGCGCGGCCCTGGGCTTTTGTTAAACGCCCTTCGCGCTTCACAAAACTCTTAACTTTACTGATATAGACGCCGGCCGCTTCGGCTTCGGCCTGAGAATTAAATTTTGCCATGATAGTCTGTCACCTGTTAATTGCCGCGGCATTATCCACGACGCGTACAAAATTGCAACGGTCTGGCGTTCAGCCTTAAATGGTTGCGCAATTGCATGCTGCGATGGCCGCAGCTTGTATGATAGCTTAAACCGAAGCTAAGCAAATGGAATATAACAGAATGCCAGCCAACTATTGCCCCAAATGCGGTCAGCGTACATTCGTCAGTCAGGACAATAACTGTTACCAGTGCAGTCAGTGCCAGTTTGAAGTGTTTCGTAATGTGGCTGCCGCGGTAGGCGTGATTCTGGTGTATCAGCAACACGTGTTGCTGGTAAAACGCAGTAAAGCCCCGGCCGCCGGCGAGTGGGATTTACCCGGCGGGTTTGTAAACCCTGATGAGTCGGCTGAGCAGGCGCTGCGTAGGGAATGCCGCGAAGAGATTGGCATTGAACCTGATGAGCCATTGCAATATCTGGGCGCCTGGCCAAATCAATACCCGTATAAAACACTGGTATACCCGACCATGGATATCTTTTTCGCTGCCGAGCTACATAACAAGCCTGCCTGCGAAGTGGATAACAGTGAGGTGAGTGGCTTTAGCTGGCGGCCCTTATCTGACTGTGCGGAGCTTGAACTGGCATTTCCCTCCGCACAGCTGGCTCTCAAGCGTTACCTTAGCTTAAGCCAATAGCTCGTTTAGCAGCGCTGCCACACTCGCCGGTTGTTCTAACATCATCATATGACCGCAGTTTTCAACTGGATGGAGTTGGGCCCCCTTTATTTTTTGCTGAGCGGTTTGCATGGCCGAAAACGGCGCAACGGCGTCCTCACGGGCGGCAATCAGGTTCACCGGACAGTTGAGCTGACCGAGCTTCGCGGTGAGGTCTTTTCTGGGGGTGGTACTTTGCACATGCGCCCGTAATGTCGCCGTGCCTAAATCGCTGGCCATATCGGTGAGTATTGGCAGTATGTCGTCACTGTGTTCAGGTAGCATCATATTGGCCAGATAAGCTTTAGCCGTGACATCCACTTTGCCGCCTTTTAATTGCTCCAGCAAGGTTTTACGCCGTTTTAGCTCTCGTTCCGATAAACCGGTAGGGGCGTAGCCCATCAGCGTTAGCGTAGCGACTTTATCCGGATGGGTAAGCGCCCACAGGGCAGCGATATAGGCCCCCATGGAATAACCAATCAGGTGGTTTTTACCGTCCGGGTCGGTGCGGTCGCTGGTGAGCGCTAACATTTCTTCTAAACTATTTGCCCATTGCAGCGGTACATAAGCACGGGCAGACAGACTGAGTTGCTTCCAGACGGGCAGCCACACACGCTCATCACATAGGGTACCGGGTAAAAAAACGTATCGCATGAAACGCTCCTGGGAAAAAGTTGGTCAGAGCCTATCAGGCTCTACGGGATTGGTGCAATCACTGTTACACTGCGCCGCAGTAATTGGGAGTAAAAAGTCGTGAATTCATTTTCTACACGGGTATTAAACTGGTTTGACGAACATGGTCGTAAGCATCTGCCCTGGCAACATGCCATTTCTGCTTACCGGGTATGGGTGTCTGAGATCATGCTGCAACAAACTCAGGTGACCACGGTGATCCCGTATTTTGAGCGCTTTATGGCGCGTTTCCCCACCGTGATAGAGTTGGCCGAAGCGCCCCAGGATGATGTTCTTCATCTGTGGACGGGCCTGGGGTATTACGCCAGAGCGCGTAACCTTCACAAAGCCGCGCAGCAGATTGCCACACAATATAACGGCGAGTTTCCACCCACTCTGGATGAGGTCATAGCCCTGCCGGGGATTGGACGCTCCACTGCCGGTGCGATTTTATCCATCGCCTGCGGCCAGTCACACCCTATTCTCGACGGCAACGTTAAGCGCGTACTGGCTCGTTATTATGCCGTAGAGGGCTGGCCGGGTAAGCGACCGGTGGAAGAACAGCTCTGGCAATATGCTACCCAAAATACCCCGGACAAGCGCACCAACCATTACACCCAGGCCATGATGGATTTAGGCGCGATGATTTGTACCCGGAGCAAACCGGCCTGCGATCGCTGCCCGTTGCAAAGCGACTGCATTGCCTATGCGCAGGGTAATCAGACTGACTACCCGGGCAAAAAGCCGAAAAAGACTCTACCGGTTAAAAGTACCGTGATGTGGATACCGTTTTACCAGGGCAGTGTATTGCTCAGGCAACGCCCGGCAACAGGTATCTGGGGCGGACTCTGGAGTTTTATTGAAAGTGAGCAAAGTGAAACCGTGCCGACAGACGTCGCGCAGTTTATTGGTGGCGACTATGACGAACAGGTGCTCACGCCATTCAGACACACTTTTAGCCATTACCATTTAGATATCCAGCCTAAGCTGCTACATTGCCAGTCTTTGAGTGCGCTTATTGCAGAGTCGGGACACAGTTGGGTGTCGCTGTATAAGCCGCTGGAACTTGGTGTTCCGACACCGGTAAAAAGACTTCTAACCGAGCTGACGAAACAGTTATAATTACAACAAATTACTGCGGAGAACTACAATGCCCAGAACGGTACATTGCGTGCATTACGATAAAGAAGCTGATGGACTGGATTTTCAGCTTTACCCGGGCGAACTGGGTAAACGCATTTTCGATAGTATTTCGAAAGAAGCCTGGGCCGAGTGGCAGAAAAAACAAACCATGCTGATTAACGAAAAAAAGCTCAATATGATGGAGCCAACGGATCGCAAATTCCTCGAAGAACAGATGGAAGCGTTTCTTTTTGAAGGCAAAGAACCCACCATTGAAGGCTATGTGCCGCCTAAAAAGCCGTGATTTTGCACAGATTGCGCAAAGAACACGCAGTTGATTAAAATAATCAAAAAAGGGGTTGACTTAAAAGCGCGAAACTCGTTAAATACGCACCCACAGCAGCACGGCACCAGCCGAAATTGCTAATCAGTTTCGCCTCGATAGCTCAGTTGGTAGAGCAGCGGATTGAAAAGTGTGAGCTTTATCAATCGATTTTACCAAGATGATCTGTTAGGATAAGAGATATAAAGTTAGTAAGCACTTCGATTTAGCTTGCAAAGTTTTGCAAAGAAAAATTAAAGCTTACACTGCACAGTTTTATGTGCCTCGATAGCTCAGTTGGTAGAGCAGCGGATTGAAAATCCGCGTGTCCCTGGTTCGATCCCGGGTCGAGGCACCACTTATCAAGAAGCCCTGATCAGAAATGGTCGGGGCTTTTTTGTTATATTTGCGCTTTGTGTATGGTTAGACGTAGCGGATTTACATCCACTGATAACAATACTGTACCGGATCGAGTTCGGCCTCTGGTACCATTCTTTGCAAGAAAATTTAGCAACTAAACCGACCTTTGAGTCGGTTCTTTTGTATCTTTTATTTACTATTCTCGTGTTAAAAGATGATTCACACAAGAAAGTGAATTAATTTTCTGAGTATTGAATTATCCAGTCTTCTAACAAGTTAAATGGTACTGGATATCTGTAGTAACGGCATGCTGATAAAACAATATGGGGGTGCCCTTCTTTTACTGCGGATAGCTCCCAATACTGATTAGACTCTTTACACTCTTTTCCTATATGGGTTAGAACTTCTTCAGGGGTCAACGGAAATCCTGTTGTAGCTAGTCCATGAGACTTTGAGTTTGCGTACATGTGCTCTTCCGAAGTTTTATTTGGATACCAATATTGCAAAGTACAACTTGGTAAATGTTCGTCAACTATTTCTTTAATTACACTAGATAACTTTGTTGCCCTATAAAGAGAGCAATACGTAGCCAGTAACGGAAATAAAATACTGCCTCTCGTTACTTTTTCCTTATAACTATCATCCTTGTCTTTGGTGTTTTTATGCATCAACAATTCTTGGAATTTTTCTAACGTTGTTGGGTACATTGAATTTGTAATAAAGGCAAATTCGACTCTATTGACTATTGCTTCTAGCCAACTAACTACAAACTCGTCATTTCGAGAATCTAACGAGAAAAGATAAAGAGCTAACCCTAAATCGATTGCCTGAGAATCTTTAAACGGAGAATGCAAAACGGGATTATTTTTGATGAGTTTTTTCATTGTTACTGTTAACTCATCCAACTTATTTTCCTGAATGCTGTGATACTCTGCGTCTTTTAGCTCATTATCCTCTATATTTAACTCTCGCAACTCTTCGGACATCCAGAGTCCCCGAAGTGCAACTCTACCCATTACATCAAATAATTTTAAGTTAATATCAATACCTGATGGAGAGGATACGGCTGTGGATGCAGCATGTAGATGTTCTGCAACAGGTCCAATAACAATGTTTACATATTCATCTGAGATCAGATGGTAAGTAGACAGCAAACCCTTGAAAGCAGTTTTTGATTTCCTATCTTGGCAAGTTTTTGCTTTATCCCATAAATGAAGAATCGAGTATTCAGCTGACAAATATGCTGATTCAAGATTTCCTTCATCTCTACACCACGAATATAAGATCCATAAACAAATATGAACTCGTAAAATTGCGTTAAATACACCTTTTGTATCCTCGGTGCTTTCGATAATTGAATGGACAAGAAGACGAAAGTTGTGATGAGAGGCTTCAGGCTCATCTAATAATGCTAGCGATTTACGAAGCATGGATTGCCAGTTCTTAGGCAGTAACTCTTCCTTAAGCAAATACTCTAAAATCAAGTCCGATAATTTATCGCCATTCCATTCTTCAAACGATATATTGTCTTCTGTATTTCTTCGCAAATATCCTGACACATCTTGTCTTATTCCAGAATGAACATCCCCACCAAAGCATAAACAAATAACAATTGGTTTATCCGCATGTTCAGGAGGTATACGAGCTGGGATAAATGAATCTTGAATTTCCTCAAGGGACGGACGAAGTGCTTGATCTGTGTTTCCTCTCCATGTACTTCTTGTTAAATTACCGGACTTGACAGAAAACAAATAAACCTTTTCCGCATCACCTCTTATACTCCCTACAGCTGCGACATCTACACCATACTCTTTGACTCCGCGCGTAGGAGAAATAAAGACGTTCATTCCCATTTCGCTAAGAAGATCTGGTAATACTACGTCTAATTCACTTCTTTCTTTCAGTGAGGCAAGGTATTGTTTTAGTATCAATTTCATTGAGTATGCCCCTCAGTTCGCAGGAATCTCAGCTCTAGCTCAAAACCTTCGGGGTCTAATATGTGAAGTTTAGGCATTTCTACAGAGTGCGATATCGATTGCATCTGTACTTCTGAGCGGTGATGCTCTCCAGTTTCGTCAGATACATAAAAAGCAGAACTATTACCATATAGTAAATGCTGCACTGTACATAATTGCTCAAAGATTGATTTCGGAGCTTCGTCCTTTGCTTTCTGCATACTGTTATTAAATTCATTCCAATAAGCAACAGTATTATTTTGCGGTGCATTCAATTCTTTACATTCACGAGCATGCTGTAAATTGGTCGAATATTCTTCATACATTTGAATCAGCTTCAAGCAGACTTCCGAATATTCGTCAACAGAGCTTTTCTCTTTTAAATATCGACCAAGTTCACCAGGGTAACTCAGTAAGAGCGGATCAAATATAAGTTTAATAATTTGTGATTGGCTTGATGTTGGGAGCTTCAAATATATTGACAGTAATAAACTAGCGGCTGAGACTGGTCTAGCAAAAAGCCAACCAGCTCCTTTTTTAGCCAAAAATATAAGTTCCTGAACTTCATAATCAACTTCTTTATTAGGTAAATTGATTTCGATTTTAGCTTCATCTCCAACAACAGACTCTAGAATATCTTCTGCGGCTCTACAAAGCTTAGTATTTCTAGAAGATAGCCAAGATACTATAGTGTGATCTCTATATAGGCGGTATTTAGTTAGCAGTTCACTTGTAAAATAATCAAACGCGTTAATACTATTCGATTGGGGTTCCGACAGTAATGATGTCAACAATTGGTCGATGATTGTTACCTGATTAGCCTCTAAAAGATCGACCAAAATATAATCTATTTGGTCCAAGACAGGTTGACAATCAGGAGTGCATTGTTGCAAATGATTGATAAATAATTCAAATATTTCCTGTGAATTTGTATTCGGCTCAATCCTAGCTAGATTTGACGCTTGGAATAACACCTCAGGTTCATTATTCTTCAACAGTGTTGCAAGTAACTTGAGCGTTGCTGACGAATCAGTGAATATTTTATTACCTACTTTTAAACAGGCTCGCAGCAATCTACCTTTAACTACCTCATCATTTTCCTTATCAACTAGCGTTGATAACATATCCCAAATTGTTGATTGCCATTCCCCACTTAAGAAATTTGCTCTTTCGATAGCCATGACACATTGCGCTCTTACCGTAGATTGGCTATGAGTAGTAAGAACTATAAGGTTATCAATAAACCATTTTGGGTCTTGCTTTCCACCGGAAACCAATACATTGTTCAGAAAATTATGGCTGCACTCAGGTTCTTGAATGATTAGAAGTAATAGATCTTTTGGGTATTCCGGTCTCTGTTCACAGTATTTCTCTAATGCGCTAAACACCCCATTTAGCCCAGCATTGCTTCCTGCCTCAACCAATAAATTGTTTAGACATTCTAATAACTTCGATGGTGCAACTTGAATTTTGGGCAGCACATCTACAAAAACTTGGCAAACCGCCCAAAAGTTATACTCATTTGATTTTGCTGTGGCACCCGAAAACAATGAGAAGATATCAATGGTAGTATTAAGCTCCACGAGAACGTCTGGCAAAATATAGTTCTCTTTTCGAGCTGAGCGAACATATATATCACCAATTAATTTTAATGCAGAATCACTTTGATATGCTTCTAGAAGCTCGGTTCGTATATCCAGGTGCACAATACTCTCCTTAGTACTTCAATCATTTATTGGGTATTTTCAGATAAATGCAAGATCAACTTTTAATACCATTAAAAAAATCCCTTCAGTTAAACTTTCGGAGAGATTGAACAAAACAAGGTTGTTTGTGAATGCCAAGAAACAAAACCACCTTTATTGACCTGCTGGTAGAGTTACCATGGTGGGTATCTGTACTGGTATCCGCAACGGCCTATGTGATGATGGCCCATGTGTTGCCATCCATTCAAACCGATAACAAAATCACCGCCATGGTGTTTAAAGCCTTTTTGATCCCTGCCCCTTATATTGCGGGCATGATATTGCTTGCCGCCCCCTTTGCGTTTTTAAATGCTCGACGTAAGGCAATACAACTGGATGCCCAACGTAATATTAAAACCGTGCGTAATTTGCACTGGCGTAACTTTGAAGAGTTGGTGGCCGAAGCCTATCGCAGGAAGGGCTACCGGGTAACTGAGGGCGGTTATGGTGCCGACGGCGGAATTGATTTAGAACTTAGAAAGGACGGCCAGCTTACCTTGGTACAATGCAAACAGTGGAAAACACAAAAGGTCGGCGTAAATGTGGTGCGGGAAATGTTTGGTGTGCTGACTGCACGTCAGGCCAACCACTTTATTATCATCAGTTCTGGCACCTATACTCAGCAAGCTATCGACTTTGCGGCAGGCAAACCTATCGAGCTTATTGATGGTACAAAACTATTGGCACTTGTAAACCATGTTCAGATTTCACCTCAGGTCACTATTGAAAAAACCAAGGTATGCCCAAAATGTTCTGGTGAGTTAGTAGAAAGAACGGCGAAACGCGGCCCTAATGCCGGTAAAACGTTTTTGGGGTGTTCTAACTTTCCTAAATGCCGTTACACCGAATAAGTAAGGATAGAGATGAAAGACTTGGATGTTCATAAGAAAGTGGCCGTACTAATTGATGCGGATAATGCACAATTAGCCAAGCTATCGCCCATATTGGATGAGATATCGGCGCACGGTCATGTTCTGATAAAACGAGCTTACGGTGATTGGTCTGCCGACACCTTAAAGAACTGGAAGAAGCCGCTCAATGAATTGGCGATCCAGCCAATTCAACAGTTCGCTTATACCACCGGTAAGAACTCCACCGATGCATCGATGATTATTGATGCCATGGACTTACTGTATTCCGACCGTATTGATGCCTTTGCATTGGTTTCCAGTGATAGTGATTTTACCAAGCTTGCTTCACGGTTAAGAGAGTCTGAAAAGTTTGTGTTTGGTGTGGGAGAAAAGAAAACACCGGTATCGTTTCGCAACGCCTGTGATGATTTCATCTTCACGGAAAACTTAGGTGCTGAGCCGGTATCGAATACCGATACACCAAAGGCGGATAACGCTATTTCCACCAATGGCGCAGAAGAATTGATCCCTGCCCTCTTAAAGGCATGGGAGCTGTACCAGAATGATGATGGTTGGGTTGATGCGGGATCGGCTGGTAGTTTCCTTAAACGAGCCAAACCAGATTTTGATCCTCGTACTTATGGTTCGGCCAAGTTTACTGGCGTGGTTGCAGGATTATCTTCCATATTTGAAATGACTAAACAGAAAGGCAAAGGAACGACACAGATGATCTTATATCGTCCCAAGATTGCAACGCCTTAATCAAGATTCCAAGGCGGTAGCTCGTCTACGGCTTTAGATCGCCGCTTTGTTTTTGTTTTTGTTTTGGATTGCCGCCGTTGATAATCATCAAACGCTTCCCGTGCTTCAATTTCAGTGCGGTATCGGCAAAATAGAGGGCAAGAATATTTTTTAGTTTGCGCCTCTACATCTTCCCATTTGTAGTAAACCCCAGGTTTCGTTCCTTCAAAAACAACGTAGTATCGGCGTTTAGAATGTACCTTTGGTTGGGAAGTGGACAACATGTCTCTGGCCATATTAATCTCCTGTAAATAATGGCGTTAATTCTTAATTACGCTTTACAGTTTTTGAATTGGCAGGTTCAGTCGCTGGCGATTTGAAAAGTAAAAACGTTTAACGCTTGCCAGTAATGCAGAAAGTTACCTTCCCATATCTGGTAGATATCCAGAGCAACTTCAATCGGAAACAGGCCGTGCAGGTTTTGAAATACACCGGCCTGAAAATCAAAATCGAGATCTTTTGCCAGCTCTGCAAAAGGACCAATGCCGACATAAGTGAAATCAGTGATATAGCAAAATTGCCATGTATCCCCGTGCTTCTCTAGTCGCATTTCGACGGGATGAAAACCACCGTTTTCTGCTGAGTAATTGGGGTCGCGAAAGTTAATGGTGATGCTATCGCCTGTTATTTGGTGTTGAGTTACCAATTCGGCAATGGCATTGGTGAATCGTTTGGATACCGGCAGTGCTAGCTCTTTGTATTGAATGTTCATGATATTGGTCTTTTTAATGGATTGTGAGAAAAGACCTGTAAGTACTTATCCTGCTGAGAATACTAATTTAATGACATACACATATAAGGAATTCAGGTATGTCACTTCAACTAAACTTCTCAAATATCACCACGCCACTTGATAGCCGCTTTACGCAGTTTCTGTCTGCACTATTCCGGCAAGAATGCGCGGATGATGCCAAACACATGGAACTGGTTTTTCAGTTTCCAGACCTTGAGGATGGCATTAGCGATATTTTCCTACTCCATACACGCGCAGCCGAAGGCTCAACACACCTGATTGATAAACTCTATTCCATTAGAGAAACCAAGCAGGAACGTTTTGTCTGGGCCTATATCGGTAGCGGTAGTTATTTAGGATCACCACTCATTGTGCACCATTGCGAAGAGCCCAAGTCTATGGATGAGGTATTGCGCTATTGGCAAAGCAAAATGCTAACAGACATCAACAATCAAAACATTGATATCAACGTTAACCTTGCGGCGATAGAGGAAGCGAATAAAGTTGCTTTGCATCTCGTTGGTTAAGGTACTTACAGGTTACTAACGGCAGGTCTGTGGGGCATGGATAAGGTCACGCCACAGACCTGGTTTACTTATGCCTTTTTGCTCGCATCTGGTTTAGTTGGAGCTTTCTTTGCTGTCGGTGGTGCCAGTAAAAAAGTATCCAGTTCACCTTTCTCGGTAGCTTTGATGATGGTGTCGATGAGCTCAGGAAGCTTGGCTTTATCACCAACATCGATGGCATGTTTATCCTTTTGCAATTCAATGGATTTGTTGTTCACCTTTATTTCAAGATAATAGTGGCCGTCGCTGTCGTAATACCACGGCCTAACGGTAACTTGGCGGCGTTGCTTTTTGCGCTCTCCGGTAACAGGGTCTTTAACCATCTTTTCGCGGTACGCCTCAAACGGACGCTTTTCTATCATGCAAGTTGCCAGCTCTTGTTGCTGCTCCAGCTTCTCGATTAGCTTCATGCGTTTACCGATGACCGGAGGTTTAGGCTCAATTTTAGGACGAGCGATGACCTTGAGCGTACTCAATACAGATGTAGTCATAATGTTTACCTTTTAGGTTAGTGAGGGCGGATAAAGCCCATTGGGGTTTGTGGTTGTTTACGTTGGTTTTCCTCTGCCAACAGCGTGATAGCAGAGAGTCGGTGGTTCTGTTTTGGTCTAAATTGTTTGCGCCTTGCCAGTATGGCGAAGTCACCTGGCGTTAGTTGTTTTAATGTGGATAAGCGTTGCTGCTCTTCCAAATTCAACCGTTTGATACCAAGTACTTGCCGGTATAAGGCACAGACTTGTTCCGGTTTCAGGTAAGTGCATTCGAGCTTAAAGTCGAAGCGGCGAAGTACTGCTTTATCCAACCGGCTATCAAAGTTGGTGGCTGCAAAAAGCGGTTGCGTAAAACACTCAATTTGCGTCAGAAATTCGTTCACTAATTGCAGCTCATAGTGCGCCGTTAATGCCTCTCGACTGACCAATAAGCTATCGACCTCATCAAGCAAAATGACCTTTTCTTCAACGTGTGCGCGGTGAAAGAGTTCTGCTACGTTCTGTTCGCTTTCGCCTACCCATTTGCTGAGTACATCGGAACACTTCACACGAATAAGGTCGCGCTGATTGGTTTCGGTGAGGTAATGTGCAAAAGCGGTTTTACCGGTGCCGGGTGGTCCGGATAACAATACGCGAGCAGGTTTGTTGTGTTTTAGTGCGAAACTGACTTCATCCAGATAACTTGCGGGTTGCTTCAGATTAAGCAGTGATGCATCAAAATCTAACTCACCTTGATACTGTGCTTTGCTGTCCCACAGTCCAGATGCGTGTAATGTGCTTTCAATAACGTCATGTATCGTATTCTCAGCGTCTATACGCGCTATATTCAGTGTTTTCGCGACATGTGTCGCATTCGCTATCAGTGCTGGTGAAACATTGTCGATACGCGTTATATTGCGCTTAAAACGCTCTGAAAGACCCAGGCCTTTAAAATGGCGTTTGCATACATGCTGAATATCTTCCGGCCTAGGTGATGGTACCTCAGTGACCAACTTAAACCGGCGAATGAAACTTGGCTCCAAGCACTGCACATGGTTGGTGATCCAGATACACGGTATGGCGTTGTGCTCAATAAACCGCTGCAAGTACTCCTTGCTGTAGTGATTATCAGCTAACTCAAAGAGATGTTCACATTCATCAATCAATAGCACCGCATTACTCGGTGCGCTGAGTAAGGCATTGAGTAACGATAAATGCCGTAGACTGTCTTTACAGGGATAGCGTGAATCCAATGCCTCATCAGGATTTTGCTTTACCATGCCTGTCGAGCGGACCTCATAGAGCGTACAGTTACAATACTTGGCTAAGCTTCGTGCTAGCTCGGTTTTACCAGAGCCTGATACACCATGTAGCAAAATACTGGTGCCGACTAGGGATTTATTCATTGCCGATGACAGGTAATCACCTAATAGCGCAGTGTTCACCTGCGGAAAATCATCGAGTGTGAACAGCGCTCTTTCACTGGGTTGCAATAATGGTTCGATTAACTGCTCTCTTGAATGCAATTTGTTTGTAAGCAGGTTAAGCAACATTGGTTGCGGTAATTCACTGCCATCGATAACACCGAAGTCTTTGTCATTCAGCAAACCAAACTGCATTAAACTTTCAGCAATAGCATTGAAATCCGATACCTTGAGGCCAGTCATATCCAACAATATGCTGTTTAATCCGGTATAGCTGTCTTGGATATCCAGCATGTTCACCACACTTTGAAACCACGGGTTTGCCTGACATAGCAATGCAAACTGAATCAGTTTGTCTGCACCTCTCGGCAAGTTGAGAAGCTTGCGGATAAAGGTGCAGTTATCACTGAATACCTTGGTGGTTTTTGGATGCCGGTCGTCAATGCTCAACAAGGCAACGAGTGCCTTTTTAGTAAGTTTCGACGCCGATTTGGACGTGGGTTGTCCTCGTAAATAGGTTAAGACCTCTGGATTGATAAAATCATCATCAATACCTACCGCATAACCTAAAAGCCGCTTAACCCACTGGCAGGTCAGATATTGCAACAAGTGAGGATTGTTTAATTGCCGTTTCAACATACGATGCCTCACTTCTGCTTATAGCTGAGTTGTGACGCTGCCTTTTGCATGACTTGTTGGTCGCGCTTGTCATACATTATGGTGGTGGCAATATCGGCATGACCTGCCATCTGGCGTACCGTATTTAAATCGACGTTCTGCTCCAGTAACCGTGTGATAAAAGTTCGGCGCAAATCATGGGGTGACACACCGTCTACGCCAATGGCGGCAAGTGATTTACGGATAAGCGAATAGATAAAGCTCGACGATAATTTACTGTCATGCTGGATATGACCACCCCGCACAATACGCACAAAAAGGTAACCCTCACCATCTCCGCGTACCTTAAGCCAATCCAGCAAACCCTTTGCAGTCCATTCAGGTAGGTATACCGTTCTACTTTTATTCCCTTTGCCTTTTTCGATATGTAACGTATTCGTTTCTGCCGAAAAGTCACAGAATCGAAGCGCCACCAATTCACTTCGGCGCAATCCTGAACCAAGTAAAATAGTCACAATTGCTGCGTTTCGTTTGCCGGTAGCTGACTTATCAGTATTCAGGTGTTTGAATAGTTTATTGACCTGCTGAGCCGTTAACGGTGTGCCTTTGTGGCTACCGTGTTTAACCTTTGTGATAGCTTGCAGTTGTATTACCTGTGCCTCTGGCACAATACCTGTCATGACTGCCACTTTCACGATATTGCGAATGGCTGTCATCGCACGGTTAATTGAGCGAGCTGACCAACCTTTTGTTAACAGCATCGCCTTGATATGGCTGGCCTGTTGATAGTCAATATGATGAAACCTTTCTTGCCGTTCGTGTTCAGGCCAATCAAGCATGGCTGCAATACTGTTAAGCTGTGAGGCAATGGAACGCTGACTATTAGGCGCAAGACGCCCCATATACAGCGTGTAAGGACATGCTGCATCCATTGAATTGCTCCGAATTTATATGATTTTTGATAAAAATGAGGGATTTGCTTGGATAAGCTATTTACAAGCTAACAGAGGATTTAAGGCAGGAAAACGGCTGTTTTGTACCGAGATAGACAAGATGTCTGGTAGGTTGTGGAGCCCTAATTGAATAGCCCCACAACATCTAAGTCAGTTTTAAGAGTGCTCAACTTCAGGATAAACTAGCTCTCCTTTGGTTAACGAGTTCAGAGTTGCGGATTTTTCAATTACTTCCTCTTTTGCAAGGTCTAAGTAACAGGCTAAAAAAGGAGAATCGGTTGGTAGTAAAAACTGTGCAATATTTACAATTTTTTGAACTGTTTCTAAATCATAATTCTCTATAAGATTAGCCATTCGTTGTATGCTTGCTAAATCGACGCTATAGGGAGATATATCACAATAAATGGCAAGCAGCCCCTGTGCTTCAGACAGTTTAACCAAGCGTTTTAATGTTTCTTCATCGAATACATGCCCCAGGTCATTAAGAGATAGACTCTTATCGTTTTTATCTCCATTTGTGAAAGTGTATCTGAGGGAGGTAAGAAATACCTTGGTAGCACTTTCAACCAAACATTCTATAGGGTTGTTTTTAAATTCTGGGCAAACGGGGGCCGGAATTCCTTTTAGCCACGCCAAAATGTCATTGTCATATCTATTGAATACTCTCATAAGTAAGTACCTCAAACATTTTTAAAATTACAACATGAGTAGAAAGCTAAATCTACTCGTTCATGGTGTGGCGCCACGAAGTACATATTGGCATATATTTTATATAAAACAATTCCTTAGAGTTAACTTGGTGACAGGGCTGAGGTAAGTAAATTTCAGTCCTGAGTTATCGCGAATTGCCGTTTCAGGACTACCTCTTATGGGTTTGATTTTCTGCCTTTTTAAATTGATTTAGGAGGGAGGCCAGTAGAGTTTTATGTCGTTTGCTAATTTTCGGTAAGGATACTCTTAGCGTATTCCTAATAAGGGCTTGTAATAAAATCCGATTATCACCTACCGTTAACGCTGATAATATCTTTGGATATTTGTGAATCGCTAATTTTAATGCCAAAGGCTCTGGTAGTTGAGTAAAAATCTCAGGTGAGATGAAATCAACAGCATGCATTGCGAACGGCGCATCAGATAGAGCGTTGTATTTTAGTGGCTCATCACCAGCTGTATAGCGCCATTTACTTTCGTAGCGAGTTGCTACAACAATGCTGTTGAGCAATTCGGATTGATTCTTTTCATTCACTTTTTTCTTGCGGAGATTAGAGATGAATTTACATACCGGGCTGTAGAGGACATCTGAATCTTCACCTAAATTTTTCTTTCTCAAGTAGTAGATTGACTCGGTTGGAATGTTGTCTGTTAATGTAGTTTTAGGATATGTCTGAAATGACGAGGATTCAGCATCAATGTTTAGCATAAAGCTTGGTATTCCGTGCCATTGGCTACCTATATCGTGACATAGTAGAATCGACTCATCTATTGCTTTTCTTGCTTCATCATCAAATGCTTCAAATAGCCATTTCATAACTCTGTAAACATGGTTTAACCGCACTAGATTAGGACAAAAAGAGATGCGGCAATGCTGGTAAATACTATTCTTGAATTGAGGTATGTTTACAAATGAAAGTGTGAATACCTGGTGCTTTTTTCTCGATATTTCAAAGTTGTACCTGTAATGCTTGAACGCGCCATTTGAGTCTCTATAGCTGTTAACCTCATTCACTGCCCAACCATCAAGCATTACTTTAGATTCTAGTTCTTTGGCAATCTTGGTTGCACGCGTTTTACTGATGTTGAATGACGCTGCATAATTGTCGTGGTCTAGTTCAAACAATCGATCGCCATCTATATATCGATAAAACATATCAACCTGATGCCGAATGAATGACGGATCTGTCACCAAGCTATTTAATATAGTCAGCCTTTGTTTATAGTCTTGTGAGAGGTAAAAGTCATGCAAGGCATTGGAGTGTGATTTACCTATGCTGATACTAGAGTTATTTCGTGTGATTAGCTTACACCTATTGATTTGATGTATGTACTTATTGATTGTTCTAGTTGTCTTATTAGTTAATGTATTAGATGTATTACTGTTAGACACGTGACCTCCGTTTTTCAGCTCTCAATCAAAAATTATGATTTCCTCCTGTAGATTTACAGTTTTTTATTTATAGCTTTGTAAGCGATGAATGTGCCGTTTTCCTGAGTTGAAAAACGTTTCTGTTGAAACAGATAATTCATCATTGGACTAACAATTTTATCACTGCAATAAAGGATTTTTGTTGTTAGTGATTACTAACATTTTTCTCGCCGCTACCATTTTTTAAATATCAGGACTACCATTTGGTTGCTTTTATATCCTAAATTGGATATGGTTTGAAAAACTCAGGACTACTTGTTTGGTGATTTGGATGAGCGGAAAGCGTAGTAAAAATAGTGACTACTGGTACAAGAATGGTGACAACCTTCTTAAGCATTGTGGTAAAGGTCATCGAGTATTTGTGAATAATCCTGTCGCACAGGATATTAAGAAAGAGGTACAGAGCTCTCTGGCTACCCTTAATAAGTTGAACGATTTCGAGAAAAGCAAGTACAAGGCGTTAAGCGACTACCTATTGTCCTTTGATGATGACAAATGCGAAAAAACGGCAAAGGATGCAGCGGAGACTTTATTACCGATTTTAAAAGCTGCCTATGAAAACGAGGCGAGTTCTACACTAACGACTTTTGTTACTAAGCTTTTAAACGAATTGCGAAATCGGTTTGAGTCGAGTGATTGGGATGCATGGGTAAAGCGTGTATCACAGAAAGAAAAGGATAGTAAGAGAACTAGAGTTACCATCGAACGAGAAGTGATGGACTTTCTAGATGAAAGGCAAGCGTTTTTTGGCGAGAAAACACGTCAAAGCTTCTTAGATAAACTTGGAGACGAATACGAAATTTGTAGTGCTTCAGAAGTTCGAAAAATGAATTTCATGATCAGAAGCTTGAAAAAGTCGAGGACACACTATCGGAATATATTAAACGAGCTAGAAGAGCTCGGTATGCTGGATTCAACAACAAGGCTTCTTTTGGTAAATGGTATTAAGGTTCAAAAGGGGCAGAAATATGAGCTCGGTGAGACGACCCCGGTTGAGGATGGAAAGGATAAAATTGTTAAACAGCTCAAACCGATAGAAAACGGGGTAGACAAATCTTCTATCTCTTCTAAAAGGTTGAAAAAAAAGAAACAACAAAGCTAGTATGAGAAGGGCGGTATTGTTCAATTTCGGGTTTGTCTAGTTCAGGCTGGCGAGTAAATGTTATTGAAGTCCAGCCTGCCTACCTTATCAAGGATAGACAGGCCACAATTGAAATACCCTTCTAAAGGTTAGGAATATTTTGAGGTTAATTTGATTGAAGTATCAACTTTTCGTATCAGTCTTCTTAATGGTTCGCAGTCTACATAAGCGTTATCTAACAGTTCCTTAAGATTTTGCAGCAAGGTTATAACGCCGTCTAGTGACCTAGCTTTTAAAACAAATGAATCATTTTTAGCTATATCACCATAATAGAATAGCCCATATTTATTAGTTACTTCACGATTGTATTCAGAAAAAAACCAGTCTTCTAGTTTGCTCTTTATCGAAGACAACCGAGAGTTTACGCCATAAGGCGTGACCTGAGAACGTTGCACAGCAATTATCAATCTTGCGGCAAGGAGGTGAGATTCGATCGGCATTACAGCATTCGGGCGTCGATTATTATCTGCGGCATCCCAATATCTCATTGGCACCGTTTTACTACTTGGCTCTCGGTGAATAGTTCCTTTTGCTATGGCCCTTTTTTTGTCTTGGGGTGTGATTGCTTGAGGACTTAAAAATATGTCGTGACCAAAAGATGATTCACCGTTCCAATTTTCTGTGGTGATAGGGGAGGGTATCTTGTCAATTTTTTCCATCAAGCTTGTAAAGTCATATCCAGTAGTTGCATCAGTGGCGATAAACATCTGGGATTCACCTGGATAGTACATTCCTTGCCATTTGGAAGCCTGCAAATGCCAACTATGCTTATCTGCCCATTCAGCTCTTTCGCCTGTAATCACAGGACCGAGGTATGGTTCATCTACTAAGATAAACTGACCTGAATCTGGATCTTCCCAATTTGTTGCATGGTCAGTTTGAGGTAACTTGTTATTTGGGTCTCTATTGGGGTAAGCGGCTTCGTAGTCGTTAGTAGGTTTCAAGCCGGTTGCTTCCATAAACCTTAATTCCCTCACAGCTTTGCAAATGGAATCCCTGGCTGTCTCTTGTGAGCGGATAACTTGGTCATGAACGAAATGATCTAGTGAGGCCAATCTGAACCAACTTAGCCCATTAGCTTTCTTCATGTCACTTTTTGTGGCTATTTCTAACAAAGGTTTGGGAAGTTTAATTTCAAGTACTTCCCTTCCAAACGTTCGGC
>NZ_BAAJLP010000015.1:0-132216 GCF_057547795.1 Alteromonas sp. 4NH20-0104
GACTTAATGTCGGCTTTTTACTCAGCACCTGTCCTTGCTCATCAGTAAGTCCGTACTGTCTGCATACTCATGCCAGTCAAAATTGCAGCAATGCATGCGCCCGAATACGCATTCGGGAAAAGTTTTGTTTGCCACTTAATAGTAGTTCACATTCGGGGTTTTGCACGGCACAGGGGCTTTTTTTTACTAACTTTTTACACTAGAAGTTAGTGAATTTATTCCAAACAGAACTGAAGAAACAATGCATACAAAAGCTTACGCGTTTTGCGCAAGCTTTTGTTGATAAAGTGACCCTAAGAAATTACGCTGCGACGGCGATTAGGTGGCATTTTGAATTTGCTAACCTGCTGAAGCAGAAATTTGCCAGCCCGGTACATCGCAAGGCAAATAATCACAGACACCATCGTTTTGGTACCTTCGTTACTGCTAAAGGCATTAACCGTGGTCAGGATGAACATTAACACGCCGCTTAATAACAGCAAAAAGCCCATTAAGCACAGACCCAGGGCACTGGCAATAGCTGGCTTGTCCGTTCGCTCTTGGTGTTGCTCAGGTCGCTCTGAAGGTAAGTATCGATTCATAATCTCAATTCATTTAATGTGAACGATGTCATTTGAAAATCAACGACTTTAAGGTTAGTCACTTGTATGACGAATTCGTTCAATATATTTACATTTTGATTACAATACCTGAGAACCTTGGTTACGAATATGGGTCTTTAGTATAGATAACAATCATTAACGGCATAGATTATAGACAAGAACCGTCAGCTTGTCGCTAATCTGCTACACATATTATCGGCTTTTTGTATAAAAATAGTATTTTTTTTATCTCTTGTGGCTATAAGTCGATACGGTGCACGATAAAAATGGTACTACTTTAAGGTGATAGCCATCACAGCCTGGCGTGCTGCTTCGTATCCGGCAGCATCGAAGTCAGTAAAATCCTGCACATGAAAACTCAGTAACTGCTGCTGATAAATCAGGCAGTACATTTCGCCATACAATGCCTGATTGTTGTCGGTGCTGCGGCCCTGCCAACGGATCCTTGCCGCCGGTGTACCACCGATCGACACGGTTTCAATGGCAGAAGTAGAAAAGTTATCCCGACGTCGCTTCACGCCTTCCAAAAACTGCATCAGGTATTGTTTGGAAAAAGCGATTTGCTTCGCTTCATTGAGTTCAGGTATGCCATTTGGCGGCGTGAACACTGTCAGTTGCAGCAGCGTGCTTTTCTCATCCCCCTGGTGTTGCCGGGTGAATCCGATAGCGGAAAATTCCTCACTGGGTGTTTTCAGCACAGGCCCCTCAAACCCTTCAGGAACATTAATATCACCCACGCCAAAATCATAAGCCCTGGCGCTCTGGCTGAGGACTAAAAACACACTTAAACACATAAATCGGAACATCACGCTTCGCAGTACTCTCATTGGCTTCAACTTGTTAATTATCATTGCCTTACTATCAGAGTATCAGAAGTTGTGAGAATGTCGGCTTTTTTTAGTGGCGAGTAACGCGCTAATGCCACAACGTGTTAAGCCGAAGGCGACTTATTGATGGCTACTACATCCTACCCACCACACAATTTCTGCCGCCATGCTTCGCTTCATAAAGCAGTTCATCAGCGCGTCCGATAAGACTGGTCAGATCATCGTTACGCTTAAGCTCTGTAACACCAAAACTCGCCGTTATATTGCCGTTGAGTAAACCGGCGTCAAATTTGATACTGGCAATAGACTTTCGCAAACGGTCAATAATCCCATTCGCATTTTGCAATTCGCATTCTGGCAGAATAATACAAAATTCCTCACCGCCTATACGCCCCACCATATCCACCTTACGCAGTTCCAGCTCGACAACCGAACAAACCGTTTTCAGAACCTTGTCGCCGGCACGGTGGCCAAAGTTATCATTAATGCGCTTAAAAAAGTCGATATCAAAATAGGCAACGCTCAGAGTATAGCCATACCGTCGGCAACGGCTGATCTCATTTTCCAGTAAGGTAAATATATGGCGGCGGTTGGCAATGCCGGTAAGCTCATCAAACAGGGCCTGGCGACTCAACGTTTCCTGGGTTTTAAGTAACCGTCTGCGCATTTCAGCAATGCGCGTTCCGTTGCCGAATCGTCTACCACCATTACATTTAGCGGTTCCGCAAAGGATATCTTGCTCTGCATACTGACTAAGGGATTTTCAATTTGTTTTTTAATGTTCACGCAGACTCCCACAATGTTTTTATCCGTTTACCTCAGGATTTAACGGAATCTGCAATTAACATTCCAAGCTCTACTTTGTTAATCAATTTCAATAACTTACCACTATTCTTGCCAGCCAAATTTCTTCCTGTAAATGGTAGAAGGGCTCACATCCAGCAATTCTGCTGCTTTGGGGATATTCCCATTGCAATATGCAATCGCCGACTCGATAGCTTCTCGCTCAGTGACCGCCAGCGGTTGAATTTTTTCAACGGCGGCAGGCGCCGCTTCAACCTGCGGCATACTGGCTTCGGGAGCGGCGGCAGTTTCGCTACTCATCCCACTATTCAAGGGATGTGGCAAATGATGAAGCTCTACCATTTTTGCATTATGCAACACCACCACATTCTGAATAACATTTTGTAACTGGCGCACGTTACCAGGCCAGTAATGCCATGAAAACAATCAGGTTCAGCAAAAATAGTGGCGCTTTGATTTTGAGTAAAGAAGACACAAGACTGTCACTCCCAAACAACGAGAAGTAGCCGGCAGTTACCGGCATCATTTATAAAGCGTAGTCGGGAAACGCAAAAGCACCCATTAACAAATAGGTTAATTTTTTATATGGGGTAAAAGAAAACAACTATGGCGGTAGATGCAGAGCAGCAACCTGTAAAAACACTCACTTAAGAGAAAAAACCTATGCAACAATAGATAAATATAAAGTCTATTCTTCATAGCTAATCCGATTGATATACCAGACCCTGAGACCTTCAGGCGTTTTTACATCGACCTGATCATCTTCCTCTTTTTTCAGCAGTGCCCGCGCCATGGGCGAATCGATGGAAATATAGTCTTTACGGTCATAAATTTCATCCGGCCCGACAATGCGAAAGGTTTTAGTGTCACCGTCGTCATTTTCAATTTCTACCCAAGCACCAAAGAACACCCGCCCTGCCTGTTCCGGGGCAAAATCAACAACTTTTAGTATTTCCAGGCGCTTTCTTAAAAACCGGATCCGTGAGTCGATTTTTCGTAACAGGCGCTTGTTCTCTTTATAGTCAGCATTTTCTGACCGATCGCCAAGGCTTGCCGCCCAGGTTACCTTGGCCGTAATTTCCGGACGGTACTCACGCCAAAGATAGTTTAGTTCATCACGCAGTTTGTCATACCCTTGGCGGGTCACCAGGTTTGTACGCAATTTGCCAGGCCTTTAAAATTGATGCTAAAAGTAAATTGTATCGGCAATTAACGATGCCAGCCAGGGATTATATCTGCCACCTGTTTGCAGCTCAAAATGAGGTAAGCAAACCCATATGACACGGCGGGTAGAGGTGCTATACTCTGTGCCCATATAAAGCGTGACTGACGCTTGCCAGTTTCAACTCAATAGTAGGTAGGAAGGGACACTTCCAATCATTAAATTCACTACCGCCTGAATCTCTTACATGATGATAATTAATACCATTGCCAACGAACTCGCCGTTAAACCTGCACAGGTCGAAGCGGCTGTAAAACTGCTCGACGAAGGTTCAACCGTACCTTTTATTGCCCGTTACCGGAAAGAAGTCACCCAGGGCCTGGATGACACCCAGTTACGCAACCTGGAACAGCGATTAGGCTATTTACGCGACTTAGAAGACCGCCGTCAGGTCATTTTAAAGTCCATCGGTGAGCAGGAAAAACTCACGCCTGAGCTGGAGCAACAAATTCTCTCTGCAGACAACAAAACGACGCTGGAAGATTTGTATCTGCCTTATAAGCCGCGCCGCCGCACCAAAGGGCAAATTGCCATTGAAGCCGGACTGGAGCCGCTCGCTGATGCACTGTTTGCTGATCCAACACTGACTCCGGAAACCTTAGCTGCTGACTATGTTAGTGCGGAAAGTGGCGTGGCAGACACCAAAGCAGCACTGGAAGGTGCCCGCTATATCCTGATGGAGCGCTTTGCCGAAGATGCAGGATTACTGGCCAAAATCCGTCGTTATCTCAACGAAAACGCGCACATTCGCAGTCGCGTTGTGGAAGGCCAGGAAAAGGCCGCGGTGAAATACAGTGATTACTTTGAGCACTCTGAAAAACTGGCGTCAGTGCCATCGCACCGGGCGCTTGCTATGTTCCGCGGTCGTAACGAAAATATGCTGCACATACAGATGATAGCCGATCCGGGTCAGGAAGATTCACCCGCTCAGGCGTCTTACTGTGAGCAAATTATTGCAGAGCATTTTGGGTTGAGAAATCAGGGGCGCGCTGCCGATGTCTGGTTGGCTCAGGTTGTTACCTGGACCTGGAAAATCAAAATTGCCCTGCATATGGAAACAGAATTGTTTGGCCAGCTTCGTGAAAAAGCCGAAGAAGAAGCCATTAATGTGTTTGCCAAAAACCTCAACGACCTGCTTATGGCGGCCCCTGCGGGCGCAAAAGTAACCATGGGTCTGGATCCGGGTCTGCGTACCGGGGTAAAGGTGGCCATTGTAGATCAAACCGGTAAGGTGGTGGGCACAACCACTATCTTCCCCCATGCGCCACAAAATCAGTGGGATAAATCACAGCGAACCCTGGCAAACCTGTGCCGACAGCATAAGGTTGAATTGATCAGCATTGGTAACGGCACCGGTTCACGGGAAACCGATAAACTGGTTGGCGAAATGCTAAAAGCCAATGCCGAACTTAAGGCGCAAAAAATTATGGTCAGCGAGGCCGGCGCTTCGGTTTACTCAGCCTCGGAGCTTGCTTCCAAAGAACTGCCGGGCATGGATGTATCACTGCGTGGTGCAGTGTCGATTGCCCGCCGGTTACAGGATCCGCTGGCCGAACTGGTTAAAATTGAGCCCAAGGCCATTGGTGTAGGTCAGTATCAGCATGATGTGAGCCAGAGTTTGCTGGGTAAATCACTGGATCAGGTCATTGAAGACTGTGTAAACGCCGTTGGCGTTGACTTAAACACGGCTTCTCCGGCCCTGCTCAGTTATGTTTCCGGTTTAAATAAAACGCTGGCGCATAATATTGTCAGCTACCGTGATGCCCATGGCGCATTTGGTCGTCGTCAGGATTTGAAATCAGTTGAGCGCTTAGGACCTAAAGCCTTTGAGCAGGCAGCGGGATTCCTGCGAATTGTAAACGGTAGTAATCCACTCGACAGCTCTGCGGTTCACCCGGAAGCCTACCCGGTAATCGATACTATTGTGAGCCGTACCGATGTCGCGGTAAACGATTTGATTGGTAATACCGACCTGTTACGTAAGCTCAATCCGGAAGATTTTGTTAACGATAATTTTGGTATACCCACCGTTAAGGACATCCTTAAAGAGCTCGACAAACCTGGTCGGGATCCGCGTCCGGAGTTTAAAACCGCCGCCTTTAAAGAAGGGGTGGAAACCCTGGCCGATCTGAAGCCGGGCATGATCCTCGAAGGAGTGGTAAGTAACGTGGCCAACTTTGGCGCCTTTGTTGATGTGGGCGTTCACCAGGATGGTCTGGTACATATTTCAGCTCTGACCAATAAATTTATCTCGGATCCGCGGGAAGTGGTTAAGGCTGGCGATATCGTTAAAGTAAAAGTGCTGGAAGTTGATGTCGACCGTAAACGCATCTCTTTCACCATGCGCCTCGATGAAACGCCGGCACCACAAAGTAAAGGGCCAAAGGGAGCAGGAAAGCCCCAGAGTAAAGGCAACAATAACCGTAACCAGAATCGCCAGCAAGGCCGCCAGAGCGCGCCTGCCAACGCGGCAATGGGTAATGCTTTTGCCGATGCTTTTGCAAAAGCCAAGAAAGACTAATTCAGTAACCAGACTGAACTAAAAAAAGCCCCGCTCGCAAGAGACGGGGCTTTTTTGTAATACATAACTGTTACGCGGAGGCGCTGAAGCCACCTTCAAACGGCTCTGCTACATTCTTGTAAAACGAGGCTATTACCGAATTGCGCTGCTGCATGCGCTCGCTGTCTATTTCCAAAGAGCGACGACCAGTGTTTTGCTGGGTGTACTGGTCTTCACCACCAGCGGCCAGTTCGTCGAGCTTTCGAGTTGGAATTTGCGGCTGATTGTTGGCCACAATTTCTTCAAGCGTCGGCACCTCTGACCCCACACGCGAAACAGAGTCACTTTCTGTGGTATCTACTGCCGCAGTCTCTTTGCGCTCCTCGGCCAGTTTACTGCGCGCCTCAAAGGCAATCCGGGAGGCTTCAGCTGCCACCTGTAAATCCTGCGGTGATGGCTCAGCGGGCGCTAATGCTGCAGCACGAACCTGCTGCATTTTGCGAATAGTCTGCTGCGGAGTATTTTCAGTAGAGACGTCAATAGACACCTCACCGTCAATCGCATAGCGCTGGCCGTCCGGACCGCGTTGAAAGTCATACTGAGGTGAGCCGGCGTACTGCCCACCGGTTGTTGCATGAGCCTGTTCATGAGTGCGCACTTCCTGATCGCGCTCCTTCAGTGATTCTACCTGGCGCTGATCAGCTTGTTGCTGCTGACGCTCCCTGGCATCTTCTTTACCGGCACTTTCTTCGCCAGCATCGTTAAACTGTTGGGGGTTGTCACCGGTCGACTGGGTCGTGCTGTTCTGATTGGCCTGCGGGCGCTCATAGGTAAGGGGCTGATTACCCTTTACTGACGATTTAAGTTTGTCTGACTCAGAACCAAGGCCTTGTTCGGCACTGCCTTGTTTGGCGTCTGAAGGTTGGGGAATAGATTCCCGGGCAAGGTTGTCACGCCGGGCCGCTTCCACGCTAAGATTAGCCGTTGGAATGGCAAAGGAAGTGGGGATGGGCGTAACGATGTTCATACCAGGCTACCCGAACTCAGGCGATCGTATCAATGATGCGGCCAACCGTCTCGTTAGCAACATCAATAACCTTAGCCGACGCCAGGGCGTTATTGGTGTACATCTGCATAGACAACAAATCAGACGTCATACTATCGCCACCGCTGGGCAACAGATTGGATGTGGTGGACAAACTGCGCAATGCAGAATCAGCCAGAAAATTACCGGTTCCATTTTGCGCCACGTCCTGCTGGGCCGTCCGCTGTGCAATATTCATCGCTGACTGGGTCATGCCCTCAAACGATTGCTGCAAACCAAACTGACCAGCAACAATCGCAGAATTTACATTATTGCTTATCGCCATACACTACCTCTACACTCTCATGTTCAATTATTAACCAAAACGGTCAAAAAATAAAGTCTGAGATGGTCGTAGACGTGGTACTAAATCGTTACACAGGCCAGGGCACACGGGGCTCAACTTCGGTTCACGGGTTAATCAGGCGCACAAAAACCAGCGGCCGGCCACCACAGCGACTCCTCTTAACCTAAACAACGCTGGCAAAGTGTCTTCGACACTCTAGCAGCAGTGGCGGTCGATACGGGTCATATTGTTGATGAAATTCAGCAGGATATCTGCAGTTTGCTGCGGATGAGAAATAAATGGCGCATGGGCAGCATGGGGCATCACCACGGTATCCGCACCGGGATGAAGCTCATGAATTCGGTCTATGCTACTGGTCGGCACAAGGCTGTCCAGGCGGCCATATAACCGCAGTGTTGGCTGGCTTATACGCCCAATTTGCTGACGCAAATCCACCGTTTCAAGCAAAGAAAGTCCGGCGGCCAGTGCCACCTCGGCAGGGGAAGGTAAGGCACCAAGCTGCTGACGAATGGTTTTCACATCCTGCCTGGCTGACGCGCTACCCATTGCCTGAATGGCTAAAAACCGGTCCAGGGTTTTGTCATAGTTGCGCGCCAGTTGGCGTTGAAAACCAGTTAACACTTCGGGTTCTATGCCTTTCCAGCAACCCGCAGAAACAAAACAAGGACTTGAAGCCAGGGTAATTAAACCGGCCACTTTATCCGGGTAAGACAGAGCCAGCTGCTGGGCAACCAATCCCCCCAGGGACCATCCCGCGACTATTGCTCCGGCAGGCACAGCGTCATTAACCAGTGCGACGACATTTTCCAGCGAATAGTCGTCGGGCAACTTATCAGTATTAAGACCAAATCCGGGCAAACAAATGCGGATCACCTCCAGGTCTTCCGTCAGGAAAGGTAAAAATTCACTAAAAACGGCGCTGTTCATTCCCCAGCCATGGAGTAAAACCAACGCCCTTCCCGATCCCTGAGACAGGCTTTTTAATGCTGTATTAGTGCTATTGTCACCCACGTAATCACTTCCTGACAGAACGTAGCAAAAGTGTACATGAGCATTTTAAAAACCCCAATAGTGAAATGTGTAGAACGACTAAGAGGCGCGACGAAATTCCTGCCCGACGGTTTGTGCTATTTATGTCAGCAGCATTCCAATACCGCCGTATGCAAGGTCTGCGAACAAGATTGTTTATTCTTTAATAATCACAAGGTGGCGGCTAACCTGTTGAACTGGCCGGCCATTAAACAGGGGCTGGCCCCTGGCCACTATCAGCAGTTGTGTGCCTTGAGCTATTTTCAGTGGCCGCTGGATCACCTGATTCGACGTTTTAAATACGGTCACCCTTCACTGGCAATACCATTGGCCCAGTGGTTTTTGCGTTATTCGTTGGTGCTATCCGGCCCGTTACCTGACTGTCTGCTGCCGGTTCCCATAAGTCCCTGGCGTTATGCTAAACGTCAGTATCATCAAACCCTGTTGCTGGCCGAGTATTTGGGAAAACAGTTAGACATTCCGGTGAGCGCCAACTGGGCTTACCGGCGAGGCTGGCAACGCAGTCAGCAAACGCTCGGCCGGCGCGAGCGACTGCGCAATTTGAAACAGGCTTACCAGTTGGGCAATGTAGTATTCCCGGCGCGGGTCGCACTTATCGACGACGTCGTCACCACCGGTGCCACCATCGCTACCTTAAGCCGTCTAATCCATCAGATAGCGCCCGACACCGACATAGTGGTCTGGTCGCTGGCGGTCACGCCGGCCAAACCCGACACGACCCTGCTCCTTCCGGGCCACCAGCTTGATGCGCTGGCAACAAACTCTTAGTTAATGGCCTCAGCCATAAACAACGCATTGCTCATTAGCTTATTGGTGCCGTACCAGAAGCCCCGGAACTGCGGATCGTCGGTAAAACCGATCACCCGGCCACGACCCAACGGCTGCGCCATTACTGCCACCGAACCGGCAATTTCGTTGGCTACCGCGTCGGCACTGAATCCAGCCACCAGCGGGGAATCGGTATACCGGGCCGCCACCACTGTTGGCGAGGCTTTGCTGAACGCCATCATATTACTGGTTTTAAATAGGTTTAACTGCGCCTCGTCATAGCCGTAAAACAGCGGGTGGGAAGTATCGATGCTGGCCTGATAAACCGCCCCGGCCACCAATTGCTGCGCATTGTGCGCAGCACGGTCGGCAAAGGTCAGGTTCTTTTCGCTGAACAGATCGGCGACGTCCTGACGTGAACTTAGTTTGATATCCAGCCAGTTATGCCGGGCAAATAATCGCAGGGCCGAAGTCTGCCCTACCAGGGTGCCGCCGGCACGAACCCAGTCGGTAAACGTTTCATCGACACCTTCAGGCAATTCATAACGACCACCCACAAATACGACGTGGGTGTAATCATGCAGGGAAACGTTATCGAGATGACTTTGATCCACCAGGGTTACCGGCATGCCCACCTGTGTATCCAGGTAATGCCACACTTCACCGGCCTCATACGGGCTAACCCCTTCGCCGCCTACCAGTAAGATTTTCGGCGCTTTCACCGGAACCATACTGCGGCTGCCAATGTCGATGCCGGTACGGGTAAAGCCACTGCTGAGAGATAACACAGCCACCCCGGCATCAACTGCTGCTCCAGTCAACAGCTCAATGAGCGCCTGCGGCTGTGGTACGCCTCGCGGGATCACAATCGTACCGGCGGCCAGCGACAGGTTGCCCTGAGTGGTTGCTGCGGTAAAAGGCTGGGTAGCAATGCGCGCGGCCACGCCGGCATCAAGCAATTGTTGTAACAACGCAGGGGCTTTGTAGTGATGCCACTCAAAAGCGTAAGCGTAGGCATCATTGTCTACCGGCACAACCGCCTCTGGAGCAGGGCTGTTATCGATGAATTTGGCCCGGCGCAGTTCTCGGCTGCTCATGGGGGCAAAGGCTAAATCAAATGCCAGTGGCAGGTTGAAGTTAGACACATCATAAAAAGTGTTATCCACAAAGTCCTTTTGAGTAGAGAACAATGACTTAATGAGCCGGTACTGCGGCTGGGCCAGTGGCACCACAAGGGTGTTTTCGGCTTTATAGACAGTGTCATTCACCTCTATATCTTCCCGCGGTTGCTGGAAGCGAATATTGTGGCCGGACAGCACCCAACGCGCTTTCTCCAAGCGCCAGCTATCTTTGGGTTCATGCAGTAAATAAGCCGCGTTCTGATCCTGACTGGCCAGTTCAGCGGTTTCTTTGTAAAAGTTATGCTGATAGTCCAGCAGCGCAGCCTTGTTAGCCATGGCGCCATCAAACACCGCGACCGACATAGTAAACTGATTCTGGATAGTCTGCGCAAAAGCCAGCGGGCCGTTAATCGAGTCCTGCAGATGACCGCGGCTACTGGCCTGTTCGAACAGTACACCAATACTGCCCTGGGCATCCGGATAAGACGATCCTTTCCCATAATAGAAATCGTCAAAGCCTTCCTGACTAAAGTACAGTTGCTTCTGGTTGTCGAAAGCACGCACATAATATTCTGCCAGCGCGTTGGTCAGGCGCACATTCCCTTCAGGCGTGAGAGGGTTTTTGCGGCTCGGCACCCCGGGCTGGAAAAAGTACGAGCTGTTGGTGCCCATTTCATGAAAGTCGGTTAAGACATGTGGCCGCCAGTGCTGAAACTGGGTTATACGCGCCTGGGACTCCGGATGTACCATCATTAACCAGTCCCGGTTCAGGTCGAACCAATAGTGATTGGTGCGTCCGTTAGGCCAGCCTTCCTGATGTTCACGATGCGCCGGGTCGGCATTAAGGACTTTACCTTTATGCATGTTGGCCCAGTGAGCAAACCGGGATAATCCATCCGGGTTATAGGAAGGGTCCAGCAGCACCACGTTTTCCTGCAGTAAACGGCTCACTCGCTCATCCTGAGCGGCGGCAAGATAATAGGCCACCAACAGTGAGGCATTGGCACCAGAGGGCTCATTGCCATGCACACTGTAGCCCATGTAGAAGAACAGCGGGGCATCTGACGGTGTTTTCTTACCTTGCTGAACCTGGGCGATGTGTGCAGTGCGCCAGTCATCCAGCTTGCTGCGATTTTTCGGTGAGGTAATGGTAAGCAGCAACAAAGGGCGTTGCTCATGGGTATAACCGGTAACCTCCAGGGTGACCCGGTCAGAGGCCGCGGCAAGACGACGCATGTAGGTTACCAGTAAATCATGGCGAACATGCCAGTCGCCAACATTATAGCCGAGCACCGACTCCGGCGTGGGAATTGCCGGATCGAGCTGAACATTATCAGGCAGGTAGGTCTGCGCCGGCTTGCCCTGAGCAACAGCTAAACTGCTAAGACACAGCGAAAAGGTAACCAGCAGAACAGTGTAAAGCGTGGCAAAACATGAACGTGAAGCGGTGGAATTTGTCGTTATTGGCGCTGATAGCATTTTACGGACACCATAATTAGTTTTATTTGATGGTCTTGAAACCAGTTACTTCGGCATAATATATTTTCAATACCTGACTGTTTTACTCAGGTTAATTTGTTATCATATGCAATAGTTATTGATTATGCAGGACTCTACAATGATCTCAATATCAAAAGAGGCCCAGGGACACTTTGTTAAGTTACTGGCTAAACAGGAAGAAGGCACTAATATTCGTGTTTTCGTAGTGAATCCGGGAACCTCAAGTGCTGAATGTGGTGTTTCTTACTGTCCACCCGACGCGGTGGAGCCTTCTGACACCCGATTACCCTTCGATGGCTTTGACGCCGTTGTTGATGAAGAGAGCGCGCCTTATCTCGAAGAAGCTGAAATCGATTATGTGACCGATCAAATGGGTTCTCAGCTAACCCTTAAGGCACCCAATGCCAAGGCTCGCAAAGTGGCTGACGACGCGCCAATAGTCGAACGTCTGAACTACATGATTGAGTCTGAAATTAACCCTCAGCTGGCTAATCACGGCGGACAGGTTGTGTTGCTTGAAATCACCGACGACGGTTACGCTGTACTGCAATTTGGCGGCGGCTGTAATGGTTGTTCCATGGTTGACGTAACCCTTAAGGAAGGTATCGAAAAGCAGATGCTGGACGAATTCGCTGGCGAAATCAAAGGTGTTCGGGATGCCACAGAGCATCAATCTGGTGAGCACTCTTACTACTAAGCCAACTTCCCGGTTACGGCGTTATGCTGCCGTATAGCCACTGGCAACGCTTTATTCAGGGCCTCAGTGTGTTTGCATTGGGGCTGAGCGTTATGGTGGCGGGCGCCTGGTGGTTCGAACCGCTTTATTACCTGGGATTAGCAGTGCTCTTCGCCGGCTTTGGCTGGGCCATGTCCGGCTATCTTGGATTGCTGTGGCAACGCCTCACCCGATCGATTAACCCTAATCGGCACAAGTAACTTCAGGCGGTTTCAGCTAGCTGGTCTTTACGCCAGTAGAAAATCGCGCCCAGAGTGATTCCCCGGGCCAGTAAAAACGCCAGTAACGCCCACCACAAAGCCGGATTTCCTGCTGACTGAGTGAAGTACCACACCGGGAAATACACTAACAACGCACTGACGATCATGGTATCTCGCATGGCCTTGGCCTGGGTCAGACCAACAAACACGCCATCATATAAAAAGCACCAGTGGGCCACTAATGGCAACAACGCCATCATGCCAAGGTAAGGGTAAGCGGCCTGCTGTAATGACTCAATATCTGTCAGCAGCCCAATGATTTGCCGCCCGGAAAACCAGAATATCAGCGCATACCCGACAGCAAAAAGCCCTGACCACAGCAGGCCCCGGTGAGTCTGGCGCACTACCCCCCGGGCATTTTTCGCGCCGGCGGCTTCGCCGACTGTCGCCTCTACCGCATAAGCAATACCATCGAGGCCCAGCGCGATCAGCACAAAAAACTGCATAAGGATGGCATTCACTGCAGTAGCGGTTTGACCATAGCGAGCGCCCTGAATGGTTAAAAACGCCAGGCACGCCTGCAACGCCAGATTTCGCAGCAGCATGTCACCATTGAGCTTCATTAAAAATTTACGCGCCGTTTTGTTAAACCATTCCAGCGCCGGCGGCTGCCATTGAATGTGTTTCAGTGCAATCAGCATCGCCATTGTCATCATGGTGTATTCAGCCGCCACACTGGCCAGCGCCACACCACTGACGCCCCAATCCCACCACCAGACCAGCAGGATATCGAGCCCGGCATTGAGCAGGTTGCCGACAATCTGCACCAGCAACACACTGGTCGTTTTTTGTTGCCCTACCAGCCAGCCAATAAGGGCCAGATTTAACAGCGCAGCCGGCGCTCCCCACACTCTGATATTAAAATATTCGCGACTATAAACCGCCACATCGACGGCCGGCGCTGCCAACCACAAACCCGCCTGTAAAATTAATTGTTGAGCAAGCCAGATAAGCAGGCCAATCGCCACCGCAATGATTGCCGTTTGATAAAACGACCTGGCCATGGCTTTAACAATGCCCTCGCCCCGGGCCTGTGCGCTCATTCCGGTAGCCGACATTCTGATAAAACCGCACACCCAGTAGATTTGCGTAAGTATTAACGCACCAATGGATGCGCCGGCCAGTTGCGCAGATGAATCCATATGACCCATTACCGCCGTATCAACCAGACCCAGCAATGGGGTGGTGATATTCGCCAGGATCATCGGCAAGGCCAGCTTAAGCAACTGAATGTGGGCAGCACTGCCACGTAACTGATAGGATAGGGTTGTCACCGGAACCTTTTTAAAGTTTTGTATTAATTTCAAGGAGAATGCATGCAGTTTATCATGACCCGCCGATTTATCCCGCTGTTACTGAGCCTGCTTTGTTTGGCCGGTCCGGCTAGCTCGGCAGACACTCAATTAGCGCATTCCAGTGGCGTGATTTTACTGTATCACCATGTGGCAGACGACACGCCACGCAGCACTTCGGTAACGCCCGATGAGTTTGCTCAGCACCTCGACTATATTGCTGAACACTACACGGTGGTGCCCTTAGAACAGCTGGTTGACGCAGCTAAAGGAAAGACTGATGTGCCCGACAACGCCCTGGCGATTACCTTTGATGATGGGTACGAAAATATTCTTACTAATGGCCATCCGTTACTGCAGAAGCACGGCTTCCCTTACACCATTTTTATTAATCCTGAAGTCATTGGCAAACAAGGCAATCAGCTAAGCTGGGAACAGGTAAAGCAAATGCAACAGCAGGGAGTGACTTTCGCCAATCACACCATGGATCATTTGCACTTGCTGGAAAAGCAGGCTGGTGAGAGTGAGCAGGACTGGCTTAAACGGGTCTGGCAAAACATCACCCGTGCCGAGAAAATTATTCAGCAACACACCGGGGAGTCACTCAAATATCTCGCCTATCCCTTCGGCGAATACAATCAGACGCTGGCGAAACGCCTTGAGCAGCATGGTTATACCGCTTTTGGTCAGCACTCTGGCGCATTGGGTAAATTCAGTGATATGACAGCGATTCCACGCTTTCCTGCTGCGGGCCCGTACGCCAAACTCGACACGCTAAAAACCAAAATGGCCAGTCTCGCCATGCCGGCTGTGAAGGTGTCGCTGACCGATCCGCAAATGACCAACCGCCAACTCGATAAAACGGTACAAGTTACACTCGATGCCAGTGCCGCTAAGGATGTGAGATTATCGCAACTGGCCTGTTACTATCAGGGCAGCACGCTGAAAGTGTCCACCGATGCCAGCCAGTTTGGTTTTAGTCTGGATTCAACCTTACCGATTGGTCGTTCAAGGGTGAATTGCACGGCGCCCTCGGAGTCCGCCGGGGGACGTTTTTACTGGTATTCCCTGCCATTTTTTGTGGCCAATGAGCAAGGTCAATATCCGGATTAGCTGAAACAGCGGCTATTGCTGAGGCGATAAATATCGCAGCCAGCAATAGCCCACTGGTTATTCAGTTTCAATATGCAGCGCTTTGATCATTTGCACAAACTGATCGTTGGTCCGGTGTTCACCAAACCCTAATCGCTGATAAAAGGCAATGGCGCCTTCATTAGCAATTTCACAGTTTAAAACGAGCGCGTTTTTCTTCATCGCACGGGCTTTTACTTCCATAAACTCAATCAGTGCCGAGCCGGTGCCCTGACGACGGGTGTCGGGCGATACGGCCAGGTGACCAATACCGAGTTCAGTAAATAAAGGGGCCTCTAATTCAGCCAGGTATCGCTGCGAACGCATGACAATTTCAAGCGCGTCATCGATACCATAGTGCTCTACAATAGAAGACAGGGTTTCTCTGTCGAAGTTTTCAGGCAGGCGATCGTGCCAGCAACTAATCAGGCCGGTCACTTTGCCGTTAAATTCGGCAACCCAATGATTTTCAAAACCGTACTGTCCACCACCTTTACTCCAGGCTGATAACAGGTAGTCCAGGGCAACCTCAGAGTTACCTTGGCCAAAGACCTCGGTAAGCAAGTGCTTACCAGCGTTAAACAGCAGGGGAACAGCTATACTACCATCATCCTTTTTGGCATTTCGGATAATACTACAACATGGCATTTATTGTTCTTTGGTAATAACAGGCATATCAGTAAGTATTTGAACACTGTCACTTACTGCAAGTTCACCAGGATTATACTTAGGCTTAAACCTTCCGATGGCAAAACCATTCGGATCAACAACAACCACAGAAGCACTGTGATCAACAAGATAATTGGGGTTATCTGTACTTTCAGCAATGGCATACATCAGCCCCAGCGATCTCGCCAACGGGAACAACATTTTATGCTCACCCGTTAAAGCAACGAACTCCGGGTTGAAGTAGTCAACGTAAGAGGCGAGCCTTTCAGGTGTGTCCCGCTTTGGATCCACGGAGACAAACACTACCTGAATCGGCGAGTCTGTGGAAATATTTTTTAGTTCTGGATAAATTTTTCCTAATGCCGCCATGGTGGTAGGGCACACATCCGGGCAAAAAGTATAGCCTAGAAATAACAGGCTCCAATGCCCTTTAAACAGCTCATTAGTAACCGTTTCGCCGTGTTGATTGAGCAGTGTTACCTCGGCCAGCTGCCGCGGCTCTGGAAAGGTTTGCAGATACTGAGGTGTTTCGTTTTCGGTGCTTTGGGTGGTGAACCACCACGCCATCCCCACGCCGGCCACCAGGGCCAGCGCAGCAACCAGGGTTAACAACAATTTTTGATTCATAAAACCATCGGCACATAATGATCGACCAACAAGACAACGAATAATACCATCAGATGCACAATAGAGTATTTAAAGGTAGTCATGGCGGTTTGCTCATCCGCCGCATATTTTAGTTTCAACGCATAATATAAGAAGCCGGCATTCAACAATGACGACCCCACCAGATAAATAAGATGCGCTTTACCAATCAGGTAAGGCAGCAGGCACACTAAACACAGTAAAATAGTGTATAGAAGTACGCAGGTTTTAGTAAAAGCAACGCCATGCGTTACCGGCAGCATAGGCACCTTGGCTTTTGCGTAGTCTTTCTCACGATGAATAGCCAGCGCCCAGAAGTGTGGTGGTGTCCAGGTAAATACAATCAGCACCAACAGCAATGCGTAGGCGTGAACTTCTCCGGTGACTGCCGTCCAGCCCAGTAATGGCGGTGCAGCGCCGGCCAAACCGCCAATCACAATATTTTGTGGTGTGGCACGTTTTAGAAACATGGTGTAAACCACTGCGTAGCCCACCAGGCTGGCTAACGTGAGCATGGCCGTTAAGCGGTTAACCCAGATTTCCAGCATCGCATAGCCCACAATGGCCAGAACAAAAGAAAAAAGTAATGCCTGCGGTATGCTGACTTTACCTTTTACCACCGGGCGATTAAACGTGCGGGCCATCTGGCTGTCTATTTTATGATCGACTATATGGTTAAGCACTGCTGCCGCGCTGGCCAGCAGGCCTATCCCCAACAGGCCGGCGATCAACCTATCGGCAGGAACCCAGCCGGGCGTGGCCAGACACATTCCCACCAGCGCCGTGAGTAGCAAAAGCATCACTACCCGGGGCTTGGTCATTTCGTAGTAATAACGCCAATTGGCCCGCCAGCCGCTTGCCGGGCGACTTTTTGAATCAGTAAGCGGTGCATTAATCAGTTGAGATTTTGCCATGAGGATCTCCTACACTTTTCGATACAGTGTGTAAGTAATAAGAACGAGCACCAGTAATAAACATGCCGCCACGGCATTGTGTAATACGGCAACCTGCAACGGTAAGCTGAACACGACATTGCTGATACCCAGACCAACCTGAGCCAGCAATATCAGGCCTAACACCACAGAGGCATTGCGCAGATGCTGAGAAGCGGAGCGGCGATACAGGCTAATAGCAAGCCACCCCAGGTAGAGAAAAGTGATCACCGCCCCTAAGCGATGAGCAATATGCATTGTCATGCGTTCGGCGTAGTCATGCGCGCCGTATTCGTAGTTATCGGCATCAGGCACACTATACGCCCCAGCCACATCAACCCGGCTCAGCCAGTCGCCCTCGCAAACCGGGAATTCGGTACAGGCGAGGGCGGCATAGTTGGCCGATGTCCAGCCACCCAGCGCAATTTGCCCTACCAGCACCACAATGCCCAGCGCAGCAAAGGCCGCATAACGTTTAATTCGCATATCGACAAAGCCAATTCGATAGCGGGATAACCGCAAATACAACAGGAACAAACAGGTAAGCACACTAAAGCCGCCCAGCAAGTGGCCCATCACCACAACCGGCAACAGATTCAGCGTGACTGTCCACATACCGAGCAGGGCCTGAAATGACACCAACACCAGTAAAATGAGTGGCAGTTTTATGGGGACCTGGGCAGACCGTTTGCTAACCGCCCAAATGGCGATAGCCAGAATGCACAGCCCCAGAGTACCGGCAAAATAACGGTGAATCATTTCATTCCAGGCTTTATGGGATTCTACCGGCCGTTCGGGGTAGGCTGCGTTAGCCGCTTCAATGTGATCGTCTGATTCAGGTACCGTAAGGTGTCCGTAGCAGCCCGGCCAGTCCGGGCAGCCTAAGCCAGCATCGGTTAAACGGGTATAGGCGCCAAGCACAATAACCACAACAGCCAGGAGAATGCTAAAACCAACCAACTTCCGCATAGTGCCGCCTTAACCGATACGTGACAGTTTGAGTAATTTGCGCAAATCAGACAGCACGTCACGACTGCCCATTACCGCATCCTGACGAAGTTGGTAAAGGGGGTAGCGCAACATGGCATTGCCCTGAGTATCGACCAGAAAAATATGCTCATTGATCTGGCTGGTTTCCAGTTGCTGAATTTGCGACTGGTTAAGTGTGACCGCATTGATATGTTCGTAATCATGCAGGATATTCATCGCTCTGTTGTCACTGAACGGTGTAACAAACACCGCAGGCTGCGCCCGGTCGGACTCTTTGCCAAGGGCCAGCCAGACCTGCTGGATGGCGTAAATCGCATTTTCACATTCGTTACCACACTGCGCCGGAACGATATACATAACCCGCCATTTTGGGGCCTGTTCGCTTAACAAGGGCTGCAGATTTTCAACCGGTTGCAGCAGTTCACCCTTATTGGTGGCGCCTTGTTCAAACCAGTTAAAGTCGAGGGCCAGCTTGGCCAGCACAACGGGAATAATAAACGCCGCCATTAAAATCAGCAGCGAACGTTTGGGTTTAGCCTGAGGATGCATTGCGGTCGCCATATTATTTGGTTCTCCTGATGAGCACGATAATGAAAATAACAACGGCAGCAATGGCCAGCCCGAACCATTGAATGGCATAGCCGAGGTGTTTTTGCGGTGACATCACAACCGGTTGCCAGTTTGTCGCAAACTGGTTCATCTGAGGTTGGGAAGCTAACCGCTCAATCACCATATCCGGCAGTTGAGATGCCCATTGCTGATTAAAAAGGGGAATATCAATTTGCTGCACCAGCAGCGGAAAATCATCGAAATGCTGCTGGGTTTCCTGGATCAGGGGGTTCATTCCTGGTTGAGTTATAACGCCTTCAATTTCTACCTGACCAGCCGGAAGCTCAATGACCGGCAATTCAGCACGTGAGGCAGGGGCTGCTACCCAACCGATATTCACCAGCACCGGCCGACCGCGAGTTATCACCGGAACCAGCACGTCGTACCCGGTGGCCCCGGCAGTAATCTGGTTATCGAGTAATATAGGCTGGTCTGCGTTGAGTTCGCCACGAAACTTCACCGGTACATCACGCACATCCTGCCATTGCTCTGCCACGTCAAAAGGATGCATTGGCGCAGTGGTGTATTTTTGCGCTATGCTGTCGAGACGGTGTTGTTTTTGTTCCATGCGATCGAGCTGCCAACTACCCAAAAACACCATAATAACCACCGCTGACAGCGTTAAGCAGCTTGCCAGAACCGGCCATTTCATTGGCGCGGGGCTGGTCGCCACGGAGCTCTGAGGAGTTTTACTCATGGTCATCAAAGTGATTATTGTTGGTTTATTGATTTTTATGATCATTAACCTGTTTTTAGCGATGAAAGCGATGCTGGGTAACAACTCAGGTAAAGCCCCGATGAGTAAGTATATTGGCCGACGGGTGATGACATCGGCCCTGATTGTGGTGATCATCCTGGTAGCCATGGCCACCGGGTTGATCACGCCCAATCCAAGTCCTTATTAGCCTTACAGCACGTAAACAAACACAAACAACATTACCCACACCACGTCCACGAAGTGCCAGTACCAACTGCCCGCCTGGAAAGCAAAGTGATTGTCCGGGGTGAAATGCCCTTTGATTACCCGCAGGAAAAGCACCATCAGAATGAGGGTTCCCAGCGTAACGTGCATGCCGTGAAATCCGGTTAACAGGAAGAAAGTGTTGCCATATACGCCGGATTGCAGGGTCAGCCCCAGCTCCTGATAAGCATGGATATATTCTTCCACTTGCAGAAATAAGAAGACACAACCAAGCAGTATGGTTGCCCCCAGCATGGCCGTGAGTTGCTTGCGCTTATCCTGCTCCAGGCCAACGTGGGCAAAATGCAGTGTAACCGACGATATCAACAGGATAATGGTGTTGATGGCAGGTAACCCCGCCCAGCTCATTGGTGTGGTATTGACTCCGCCCGGGGTTTCCACCAGCGGCCACATCGCCTGGAATCCGGGCCATAACACTTCGTTGGTCATGGCATTATTTGATGAGCCACCCAGCCATGGCACCGCAATCATACGAGCGTAAAATAAAGCGCCAAAGAACGCCGCAAAGAACATGACTTCAGAAAAAATAAACCAGCTCATGCCCTGTCGGTAAGAACGGCCTAACTGGTCACTGTACAAGCCGCTCATAGACTCATTAATTTGATCCTTAAACCAGCCAAACAGCATCACCAGTAACATAAAGATGCCGACACCCAGCACGTTGTCGCCCCAACCGCTTTCACCTCGGGTTGATTCAATAACAAAGTTGCCGGCCCCTACTGCAATTAAAAACAGCGCAATCGCCCCTACAATAGGCCAGTAGCTTTGCGCTGGTACATAGTATTTCTGATACTCTTGTTGCATTACTTTCTCCTTAGACTCAGTTATCGCTAAACGAAGTCAGGAAAGGGTTGTTAAGTTGTTTGTCATCGGTACCATTACCAGTGACGTCAAAAAGGGTGTATTGCACGGTAAAAAAGTGAATGTCTTCGGGCAGTTGCGGATCCACATAAAATCGCATAGGCATAAGTGATTCGCCGCCTGCCGCCAGTGGCTGACTGTTAAAACAAAAACATTCTGTTTTGTTCAGGTATAAGGCCGCCTGACCCGGTGTAACCGATGGAATGGCCTGCGCCACCATGTCTTTGTGAGCCGGATTGCGCACATAAAACTCCACCATGTTCATTTCACCGGGATGCACTTTTACTTTCTTGGTTTGCGCCCTGAATTCCCATGGCATACCGGTATGTGTGCGGGTAATAAATTCCACCGTAATGGTACGCGACTCATCCACCTGGCCGTCGTAGTAAACCGCAGCGGTTTCATTGGTTTTGCCATTGATGCCGGTGATGTCGCAAAACACGTCATACAGCGGAACCAACGCAAAACCAAAGCCAAACATACCCACTACAATCAGCAGTAATTTGGTTACCAGTGCCGAGTTGGAATTGGCCATGGTTGTGCCCTTACTTCACAACCGGTGGCGTTTCAAAGGTGTGATAAGGTGCCGGAGAGGGAATTTCCCACTCCAGGCCTTCCGCACCATCCCACACCTGATCCGACACCGGCTCACCCTGTTTACGACAGGCTTTAATCATTACCGCCAGGAAGATGAGCTGGGACAGACCAAAGGCAAAACCGCCCAGACTGATCCACTTATTAAAATCAGCGAACTGTAATGCATAGTCGGGGATCCGCCGTGGCATGCCCGCCAGACCCACAAAGTGCATGGGGAAAAACAGCACGTTAACGGAAATCAGCGAGCACCAGAAATGCCATTTTGCCAGCGTGATATCGAACATGCGGCCGGTCCATTTCGGGATCCAGTAATAGACTGCCGCCATTATCGAGAACACCGCCCCCGTCACCAATACATAATGGAAATGCGCCACCACAAAATAAGTATCGTGGTACTGGAAATCCACCGGTGTAATCGCCAGCATCAAACCGGATAATCCGCCTATGGTAAACAGCACTATGAAGGCCAGGGCAAACAGCATCGGGACCTCAAAGGTCATCGAACCGCGCCACATGGTAGCCACCCAGTTAAACACTTTTACTCCCGTAGGCACCGATATCAGCATGGTGGCAAACATGAAGAACATCTCCGCCGCCACCGGCATACCCGTGGTAAACATATGGTGTGCCCACACAATAAAGCTGAGTAACGCAATGGATGTGGTGGCATAAACCATCGAGGCATAACCGAATAAACGCTTACGGGAAAAGGTAGGGATAATCTGCGAGATAATACCGAAGGCCGGTAAAATCATGATGTACACTTCAGGGTGACCAAAGAACCAGAATATATGCTGGAACATCACCGGGTCGCCACCGCCGGCGGCATCAAAGAAGCTGGTGCCAAAGAACTTATCGGTGAGTACCATGGTTACGGCCCCGGCCAGTACCGGCATTACCGCAATGAGCAGGAACGCCGTAATCAACCAGGTCCATACAAACAATGGCATTTTCATCCACGTCATGCCCGGCGCACGCATATTAAAGATAGTAACGATAACGTTTATCGCGCCCATAATGGATGAGATACCCATGATGTGCACCGAAAACACGAACAATGCCGTGCTGTCGCCACTGTAGGTGGTAGACAGCGGTGCATAGAACGTCCAGCCAAAGGCCGGGCCACCGCCCTCTACAAACAGCGAAGCGAGCAGAATAGTGAAGGCAAATGGCAAGATCCAGAAGCTCCAGTTATTCATCCGTGGCAGCGCCATATCCGGCGCGCCAATCATCATTGGGATAAGCCAGTTTGCCAGCCCGGTAAAAGCTGGCATTACCGCACCAAATACCATGATAAGCCCGTGTACGGTGGTCATCTGGTTAAAGAAGTTTGGTTCAACAATTTGCAAACCGGGTTGGAATAATTCCGCCCGGATCACCATTGCCATGGCCCCGCCCACTAAAAACATAATAAACGCGAACCACAGGTACAGTGTGCCTATATCCTTGTGGTTAGTCGTCAGTACCCAGCGCATTAACCCTTTGGGAATATGATGCTCGTGGTGGTCGTCGTGGGCATCTGCCGCCCCGTGTTCGGGGCTGATGATCTCAGTTGCTTTACTCATGTTCTGCTCCTATTCCCCGTTGACGACAGCGTTAACGTCTTTGGCCTGCACCAAGTCACCGGTGTTATTGCCCCAGGCGTTCCGCTCGTAGGTAATCACCGCTGCCAGCTCTTTAAGGCTCAGCATTTTGCCGAACGCCTGCATAGCGGTGCCGGTTTTACCATTCAGCACAATATTGATATGGCCCTGCATGTCATTTAACGCCATTGGACTGCCCTTAAGTGCCGGGAAGACACCTGGCAACCCTTCGCCATTAGGCATATGACAGGCCGCACAGGTAGCGTTATAAACCCGCTCACCTTCGGTCATCAGTTCATCCATAGACATGTTCATAGCCAGTAACCGTTGCTCTTCTTCTCGGGCTTGCTGACGGATAGATTCCTGCTCATTCACCCAGGCCTCATAGGCGGCTGGCTCTTTAGCAATCACCACCACCGGCATAAAGCCATGATCTTTTCCGCACAACTCGGCGCACTGACCACGATAGATACCCGGCTCATCCACACGGGCCCACGCCTCATTGATAAAGCCCGGATTAGCATCTTTTTTCACCGCAAAGTCCGGCACCCACCAGGAATGGATCACATCGTCTGAAGTGATCAGAAAGCGCACTTTCTGGCCGGTGGGGATCACTAGCGGACGGTCGACTTCCAACAGATAGTTCTCGCCTTTGGTATACCGATTATTGATTTGCTCCCGCTGGGTAGCCAGCAGTGAATAAAACTCAACGTCGCGATCCATATACTTGTAATGCCATTTCCACTGCGACCCCGTTACCAGAACGGTCATATCCGGTTCTGTAGTGTCTTCCATTGCAAGCAGAGTTTTGGCGGCGGGTACCGCCATAAAGATAAGAATTAAGAAGGGTATTACGGTCCAGGCTATTTCGACTTTCACGCTCTCATGAAAATTAGCGGGTTTTGCCCCCCGTGATTTGCGATGCAAATACATAGAAACAAACATGATCCCAAACACTACTACTGCTATTCCCACACAAATGGAGAACATCAGCATGTGCAGATCGTAAACCTGCCCACTGATCTCTGTCGCGCCACGACGCAGATTCAGTGCCGACACTTCGCTACTCCCTGCTGCAGACGCTGTTGCGCCAGCCACCAATAGAACGAGTGTTGTCCAGGCTTTCAGTACACATATCCCGAGTTGTTTCACTCGACACCTCCGTTAGACCGGTAGCTACTCGCGAAACGCCCCAATGCGAAAAAGCCAAACTGGTCTGTTTTGGTTGTTATTTGAACTGCCTTTTTAATATTTTGTACTTACTTTGTTATTTTATTGTTAAGCACTGTATAAGAATTACTCATTGTGACAATGGCGTCCAGTTCTTTTTGCCTAAAATTCGGATAAATGGTTATTTTTTGTTCGTAGGGAGGGGATTTGATGCAGTTTGTTAGTAAGCTTTTACTAACTTAATAACCAGACCTGAGCAGGTCAAAAGCAACGGGAAAGCGTTGCTTAAAGGAAATAAAACCTTCAAAGCGAGAAAACCGGCGAATGCCGGTTTTCAAATTCATAGATTTAAAAAATAATGCCGGACGTGCTTACATCCAGTCGGCATTACGGATAACGCCTACAGCAATACCTTCGATATTAAACGGCTGATTAGCCAGGTCGACCTTAATGGGTGAGAATTCTTCATTTTCTGCATGCAGCAGTACTTCACGGCCACGCTTTTCCAAACGCTTTACGGTAACGTCTTCATCTACGCGGGCCACCACTACCTGCCCATTGTGAACATCGCTGGTGCGGTGCACTGCTAATAAGTCGCCGTCCAGTATGCCTATGTCTTTCATACTCATACCGTTTACACGCAGCAGGAAATCGGCTTTGGGATGGAATAACGCCGGATCCACTTTATAGTGCATTTCCACATGTTCCTGAGCCAGAATCGGCTCGCCAGCCGCTACCCGTCCAATTAGCGGCAAACCTTCCTCTTCGGCTTCGTCGTCCAACGGAATATTCAATTTGATACCCCGCGAGGTGCCCGGCAGAATTTCAATCACGCCCTTTTTCGCCAACGCTTTTAAATGCTCTTCTGCGGCATTAGCAGAGCGAAAGCCTAACTGACGGGCAATCTCTGCACGCGTGGGCGGCATACCAGTATCCAACATCGTGGATTTGATCAGATCGAGTACTTCTTGTTGTCGTGGGGTTAGTGGACGCATAAACAGCCTGTTATTCCATACAGTTGTTAGCAGTATAGCGACTAATACTCAAAACACAACGATTTTTGTGTCAGACGCAAGAACTGTGCAGATAGCACGATTTTACCCAAAATAAAGCCCCGCAAGTGCGAGGCAGTAAGTTCAAACAACGTTTTCAAAAAAGTGACTGTCCTACTTATTCAGTGACTGCCTGTCACAACTCAACCGGTAGCCGAAGGCTGCACTCAGTAGAGATAGGAGCCTGTCACCACAGTTCTGAGTTAGTGCAACTTAATCCTTAGCGCGTTTTATTATTTTTACAGCATCTTCATAGGGGATGGGTTCTTTCTGAACCCCGATAATCATTCCATTTTCTTTATGATAGACAGATTCATCAAAACCTATCGTCGCATAGAAGCCTTCGGGCTCATAGGGTGGCATAATCTTTTTCATTACTACAATTGCTTCGCTACCAATACAATTAAATCCAATATCATTTCCTGTAAATCCACTCCCCAAAAGCTTAAGTTGAGCGCCATTTTGAAGCTTATATATTCCATCTACAACTTCGACCAACAACTCAATTCGTCTATTTTTCCCGTCTGGATATGTAATTTTTGATTCGATTAGTTTAACTAGTCCGATAGTCTCTGCTTTATCGAGTTGTTGATCAAAAGGTATTTTTTCTATGCGAATGTTGGCAATCGCATTTAAGGAAAGCACGAATAGCAAGATAGCTAAGAAATTATTCATTTCTCCTTATTCCTAATGATGAGTATTCCAAAAAGCAAAAAAGTGACTGTCCTACTTATTCACTACTTATTCAGTTGCTGCATTCATAAGATTTTCTTTAGAAAGTGGATTATTCCCCTTTCTCCGTTTCTTTAATTTTGTTCTCTAAGCGGGCAACGTTTTCTACAAAATAATCGTAGTAAGGATGCTCCTTAGCAGCGACCGCCAGTGCTTTTTTAGCAAAATTAAGTGCCTGGTCGAGATTACCTTGCCCTTCATAACCATAAACGACACCAGAAATAGCATCGGGGTTTTGCGGGTGGTGAGACATATTATGCTTAAACAATGTCATCGCCAGATCGGGCTGTTGCTGCCAGTCAAAATAGTAGCCCAACTGGCGAACAGTGGCTTCCGGTGGGGTATGCCCTATGCCCCACTGCTCTCCTAACTGCCGATAATAACTATCGATTACCTGCATATCGGAGGTGACATTTTCACGCGCAAACTCTTTGCTCAGAAAAAATGACTGATAGGCATTAAAAATACCCGCCGCGGAGGTTAAACCATGTGAAACTCCCGGGTGTTGCTCCACCACTAACTTTATATGGCGGTTATTGTGCGTCGCAAAGGCAGTGAGCAGTTCATCATAGTAAGGGCGCATGGGCAGTCCTTCGTTACCCATATTCATATACACATAGGTGGGAGTTGCCGGTTGCGTTGAAAGCCATTGTTTAGTTCGCTCCACCATGGCTCCCGCATTCCACCAAACCGCCGGGCTGTAAGCGATGTGCGCATCAAAAAGACCCGGGCTTTGCTGCATGGCATACAAACTGAAAACCCCGCCTGCTGAGGCGCCGGCTATAATTCGGGTTGAGTGCGCACGGTAGCGTTTTTCCACATCGGGAATAAGTTCCTGTTCGATGAACGCCAGAAATTTCTCAGCGCCGCCGCCCACTCCAACCGGGCCATTTCGGTCCTGATTAACGGTGGGATACATATCACGAAGCCTGTCGCTGTTTTCAATAGCTACGATGATGACATCAGGTGCTGCGTTGCCTTCACGCAACCGGCCCAGAACCTCTTTCATCAGCGGGATGTTTCCCGCACCATCGAGCCGATAAATCACCGGATAGTGTTGTGACGTTGCTGAATAATTCTCTGGCAGCAATACCTGATATTGCCGTTGCTCGTTCAGTACCTCCGAATCGAGGGTGACTACATCGTACTCCTGTGCCTGGCTGGCGAACGATGCAGTGAGACAAACTGCAACCGTCATCAGGTATCTTAAATATTTCATATCTATCCTTGTCATTTTTCTTCCACTCTAGCAACTTTACCGTTTTACGTATGCAGTTTTTTGAGTTGCATTGATTGTGTAAAAGCGCCTCTTAACAAATAGTTAGAGCCTATTCTCTATTCGTAATATACTCGCTACAAATACTTTATCCGGCGCGCTGATTCTCACAGTTACAGCCGTTTTAAATGGAAGTGCCCGTATTGGAATAGCCCGATTGAACGATTCGGGTGTGTGGCTAAAGCCGTTTTTTTTGGGAGATTGATGAAACATGAAATGGTTAGTGAGTGCAGTATTGATTGTCGTTTTAACTGGCTGCGAAACCTTTGGGGATAGGATTACAGAAGAGCAGTTAGCGGCTATCGATAAAGTGGGTGTTGTATCGCTTATCGATGATCAGATTGCCTACAGCTATGTAGGGGTAACCATCTTTAACAACGAAAATAACTTGTATCCATTTCCTGGTCTCGGCATTGATAACTATATTACAACAACCATGACCGAAGCGCTCAGCAGGGTGAACCCGCGAGTGAAAGTGCTGCCGGTTGATGCAGATTTCGAAACGTTCAGAGCGGCTTATAAAAACGAGGAGCTCATTGCCTCGTTAGATAACAAAAAGTTCATCTCATTATTTGCCAGTCAGGTATCCCAAATGGGATTGCGATATGTGGTGGTGGCGTCAAGAGACAGTATCCAGTTCGACCAAACTCCGGTGAGCGTAAATGGTTTCGGTTTAAGAAAACACGTGGCAAGTGATAGCGTGGGTGCCTTTGTACTGATTAAATTTGAGCTGATAGATTTGGTATCGCAAAAGGTGCTGGCTAAAGCCCGTGTTTTCGAGCGCGATCAGGCAAGTGAATTTGCCTGGCTTGAACCCTTTGCAGACAATGACGAAGCATTCAAAACTTCGATGAAGGACTATATCTACCAGGCCATAGACGGCTGGACGAAAAGCGTTTCATCGACATTACTGATGTCACAAAAAGATCAGCAGGTCTGCGCTAAACAGGTTTATACCCGGGGCTTTGAAATCGACGGGGTTAATTACACCACTCAGGAAGCCGTGTTGCAGCAACGCTATGAGTATATTCGTCATAAAATCATGAATGAGGAGGCAAAGGGTGATGACGCACTGCCTCCTTATGAAGAGCGCTTCAAAGCCACTGAAGACAAAGTAATTGACTGCCTTTCGCAACTAAGCCACTAACCGCACACCCCACTCAGAAGAAAACCGGCTATTCCTGTATCGTAAAACGCTATCAGGAATAGCCTGCAAACTACTTTTCTGCCAACTCTGCGTTACCGCTATTTTATCTTTTTCAAAAAATCGCTTGCCAGAACCGATTACACATGTAATCTTAAAAACAGATCGACTACAAATGTAATCATAAAATTGGATTTGAAAGGAGGTGATCGATGAGTAAAGACAATCCCAAAGCGGATATCTCTAACGCCGAATTTGAAGTGCTCGATGTGCTGTGGGATGACTATCCCGCTACATCCAGCGATATTGTTGAGCGCTTAAACCGCAAAAAGCCCTGGCACGATAAAACCGTAAAAACCTTGCTCAGTCGCCTGGTGAAAAAGTGCGTGCTGGATTTCGACAAAGCCCAGCGTCAGTACCTTTATCGCCCACTGATTGCCAGGGAAGACTACACCAAAAAAGAAGCCACCAGCTTTGTGAGCCGATTATTTAAAGGCAAGGTAGCGCCTCTTGTGGCCGGCTTCGCTAACCAGAACTCCCTGTCTCAACAGGATGTGGATGAGCTGAAAGCACTGATTAAACAATGGGAGCAAAAAAATGACTGAATGGCTCCTTCAGCAACAAGGCCCGTTATGTTTAGTGCTGCTCACTCTGATGGTCATGGAGCACTTTTTTACTGCAAAAATTGGCATCCGGCTGATGTACAAGCTATGGTGGATGGTACCGGCTGTGCTGTTAATCACTAATCTGCCCATCCCTGCCATTTCATTACCTGCCAATAGCTTTACCCGCTACGTGGTGAGCGGCTCATTATCGGTGACTGTCCCGCAAAACGTCATATGGCTGGGGCTATGGGCGCTTGGCGTATCGACCATCACAGTCTACTTGTTATCCCAGTATTCACAGCTCGCTCGTTCTGTTGAGAAACCCCTGACCGACAGCAAAAATACCTGGTTTGCCCGGCGAGCAACCACGCCCATGCTGTTTGGTGTGCTTGCTCCCAGAATATTACTCCCGGCAAGCTTTACCCAACTGTTTTGCCCCGTGCAGCAGCAGTTGGTACTCGAACACGAAAACACACACCTTCGGCACGGCGATCACTTGTGGAATGCCTTAGCCCTGACAATCGTAACGGTATTTTGGTTTAACCCGCTGGTCTGGCTGGCGCTGCGCTCATTCAGGATCAATCAGGAGCTGGCGTGCGATAACCAGGTACTGAGCCAGAAAAGCCCACAGGAAAAATTACTCTATGCCAAAGCCCTGGTGGCCTGCGCTGAACAAAACTCCTCGTACCTTACAACCTATCCTACCTTCGGAGAAAAAAGCACCATGTTAAAACGACTCAATCTGATCAATAAGCCAAATTCGGCCAGTAAATTTGCAGGGGTTGCGGCCCTGGCTATCGCCGCCATTCTGACCACCCATACGGCATTGGCAAACCTGCCAACCAGTGATATACAGGCCGACAAGGTCAATCTGGCTACCCCGGTTAAACGCGTCTCACCGGTTTATCCGGTTAGTGCAGCGCAGGCAAATCAGGAAGGTTTTGTCACCCTCCAGTTTGATATCACTGAGACCGGCGCTACCGACAATATTAAAGTGGTTAAGTCGTCACCCGCTGGCGTATTTGATACCAGTGCAGTGAAAGCAATGGAACAATGGCAGTATAAACCTCGGGTTCAAAGCGGTAAGGCACAAAGACAAACCGGCATTTTAGTGCAACTGGACTTCAAACTGGCTACCGACGACGATGAAAGTGCAGCAAACCGGCAGGATATTGAAAGAATCAAAGTATCCAAAGCCAAATAAATCCTGGTACCTAAGACTCCCGTTAGCGTCAATACATACCGCGCTGGCGGGGTACCTTCATCCACTCAGGCTGGCGTAAAGTGTTGCCGACGCCGGGCCGCCACACTGCTAACCTTCACCCACCGGAATAAATACATAATTATCACTTTCGTTACCGCACTGGTTATCGCCAGAGTAAGCAGTGGCCAGCCCTCCCTTATTCCCATGCTTAGGGCAAAGGCAATAGTGGAAATATCCATAAGCAAAATAAACTGACTCATTTTAAGATCCACAGCGCCGGTTTGTCCTGAGTTCACAATCAGGCGGATTTGATGATAATACCCCTGGCCAATAAACACCGATACCATAAGAATAAGCAGGGTAGAAATGTGCTTCCCCTGATCGGCGATGGTCTCGCCCATAAACAACCCGGTAATCGCCAGTAATAAGCTACCCCCTGTCAGCACAACACTTGTCAGGGCAGCCCGGGATTTGCGGTCCAGCCAGATTTCAAACAAAATACCGCCCACCAGCAAGGCTGCAATAAGCCGGGGCCATACAATGTAGTGATTGAATGGCTCAATGGAATAGCCATAAATAAAGAACGACAGGTAAGCCAAAAAACTCACCGTAAACTGATTGAGTGATAACAGCGAAGTCGGGCGGGCAATGTCACCAACCGCTTCCTTACGGCGCCAGATTGTTTTAAGTTGCGAATATACACCCAGCACGCTCACCATAATGAACAGCGTATTAAGGGTTCCAAATAGATTATATAAGTCAAACATTTCATTCCTCACCATCATTATTGTCGACAATATTAACGTTTAAAGCGAAAAATACACATTCTTAACGCTTATAATCACAAGTGATGTCGACAATAAAGGGAAATTGAATTATGTTGTAATGACTCAAAAGAAAGGGGTAAACGCTGGTCACTTTACCGGCAAAAGCCTTAACCATCGTGAAAACAAAAGGGCACATCCTATGTCAAATCAGGTCGCAATTATCACCGGCAGCAGCAGAGGAATTGGCACTGCTACTGCCAGGCTTATGGCCACGCAAGGTTATGCAATAGTCCTTAATTATCAGCATTCTGCCGGGCCGGCTGAGGCATTAAAGCAAGACATCTGCGCGATGGGTGTGCCATGTATCGCTATTAAAGCCGATGTGTCGGAGGAAGACCAGGTTGAGGCATTGTTTGCACAAGCTGACGCCTTTGGTCCTCTTGGCGTGCTGGTTAATAATGCAGGCATCCTGGCGCAACAAACCGGCCTGCGAGACATTTCGGCTGAGCGGTTTCGTCATATCCTCAATGTGAATGTGTTGTCCTGCTTCTTGTGTACCAAGGCAGCCGCAACAAGAATGTCGACAAAAGAGGGCGGCATGGGGGGCACCATTGTGAATGTTTCCTCCACGGCGGCCAAATCCGGAGCGCCTAATGAATACACAGATTACGCTGCATCAAAGGGCGCCATGGATACCTTTACCCGGGGCGCCGCACTGGAACTGGCCAGCGAAGGAATTCGGGTAAATGCGGTGCGACCCGCCCTGATAGATACTGAGATGCATGCCTCAGGAGGCGAGCCGGACAGAGTCAAACGCTTGCAAGCGAAGATCCCTCTGCAGCGGCCGGGCACCGTACAAGAGGTTGCTGAAGCCATTGTCTGGCTGGCAACGGACAAATCGTCCTTTGTAACCGGTAGCTTTATTGACGCATCCGGTGGATTATAGTCAAACTGTATTGGCTATTTTTAAGGGCAGCACAAGGAGGTCAGAATGATGACTAAAACCCTCGCCTACACGCCGGGACTTCTTATGACTATCAGTGTTTGGTATACCACCAATGACTAACATTACGCGGGTCCTGGCGATCGCTTTTTTAGCGTTCATTGCGTGGGTAATTTATATGGCCAATGCCGGGCAAAGCAGTGTCTTTTTCGACTTTGTCGCCGCTATTCCTTATGGCGATAAAGTGGGCCATGCGGGCCTGTTCGGCACACTGACCTTTTTAGCCGTGCTGGCGTCCAGGTTTGCCGGCTGGAAGGCGTATAATACCAAGCTGTATTTTGGCGCCATCGCGGTTACGCTGTTTGTGATTGGCGAAGAAATCAGCCAGGCGTTTATTCCCTCCCGTACCTTCGACTTTACCGACTTAAGCGCAGATGCGGTAGGCATTCTGTTGGCCGCCCTGGTATTACGAAAGCTCGAGCAATCGGCCATTGCACAAACCGGTCTTCAGCGTTGACGCTGCACCAAACGGTGATAAGCCAGCGCCAGGATTAAACACGCCGCCGCGGGCAAGACCAAAGCCAGTTGCTGATAGCGGCTGAATCCCAGCGCCCCTCCCGTACCACCGGCAATAAAGCCTAAGATGATCACCAAAAACAACTGTAGCTTGCGGGCATCGATGGGCTCTCCGCGTAATTTTGCCCCCAGCATGATGCCCAAATCGGTAAAGATACCGGTAAGATGAGTGGTTCGTACTACCGCTCCGCTGTAGCGGGTGGCCAGGGCATTTTGTAAACCGCAGGCGGCAGAGGCAAGGAAATGCGCGTAAAACAGTCCTTCGTTGAGTAATAGCTGTGCGGCTATCAATAAAGCCGCTTCAATAACCAATGCCGTGTCATAGTGCCGTCCCAGTTTTAAGGTAGAGGCGTTCAGCAGTAACCCGGCTAGTGCGGCACCAAATAAGAACGAGATTAATACGCCCAGTAAATGCGCGGCGCTCAACCAGCCCCGATCAAGCAGGCCTGCGCCTAGCAGCGTAGCCGTGCCGGATAAATGTGAAACCGACTGATGTTCAAAACTCAGCAACCCAATGGCATTTACATAACCCGCCACCAGGGCGAGTAGTAAAGCACCGACTTCGACCCAGTGGGGCAACCTGGCAGGCACGAAGCAGTTCCTCCCTTAAAAAGACAAAAAGCCGGACTGTCAGCAAGACAATCCGGCCTTCACGAAGTGTTACCATACCACTAGCACGGCATGAATAAACCAGCCATACGGTTAGTTAATCTTTTTCTCTACTTTAGCGCGCAGGGCTGCTATCTCTTTATGGCGACCTTCATCGGCCAGCGGTCTTGCCGGACGTGGAGCAGCTTGTAAAGCTTTGTCGAGATAAGCCAGCGCCTGTTGGTATTCACCATCGTCATAGAGGTATTCGGCATAAAAGTAGTTGCTGTCAATGCCCTCAGGATTCACCTGTAGCGCACTCTTTAACAGCTGCTCGGCTTTTTTATCGCTACCAAAGCCAATCGGCCAGCCTGGCACTTTATGGTACAACACACCCAGGCTGGTCATTGCTGAGCCTTGCAGGGCGTGGGAGTCGATAGACAACGCATCCTCAAAGCTTTTCTTAGCAGACTTGGCATATTTCAGCGCGCCAATACCGCCTTCAGCACCGGCGGTGCTGGACTGAACAATCCCCAGCCAGATTAAGTATTCGGGCTGTTTCGGCTGCTGTGCCACCAGCGCTTCAGCCTGTTTGATCAGCGACTTGAATTCATCGGCCTTCTTATCGCTGTCGATATCAGCATAATTAATTTTAGCCCAGGCAGACTGAATATCAGCCAGTCCCGGTGTACTCTCGGCAGCGCTGAGTGGCAGGCACACAGCAACCAGTATTGTTAACAAATAGCGAACCGTTTTCATAACAGTTTCTCCTTGGTGACGGATGTCAAAAAGCGTTGAATAACAGGTAATTTTTTAATTAAAGCGCGGTCTACGATGCCCGGTAACACACCGTTGATGCGGGCGAACACTTTTTCCGGAAAACCAATAAACCAGCGTGACTTATTGCCTTCCAACTGCGCAACCAATGCATCAGCTACCCGTTCAGGTGGATCCATCTGGTTGCCCAGGGCCCGGTTCATCGACACCACGGCATCGGAGTTAATCGACGTTTGAGTAGCGCGGGGCGCCAGGTAATAGAAGCTCACCGGGCTGTGCGCATATTCACGAATAAGCGACTCGGTAAATCCACGTAAGCCGAATTTAGAGGCGCAGTAGGCGGCATGGCACGGAAACCCAATACTGCCGAAGGTAGAACCCACGTTTACCACGTAGCCTTTGCCAGCGCGCTGTAAAAGAGGCAGTAAACGTTGCGTGAGTGCAATGGGGGCCGTTAAGTTGGTGGCCAACAGCGCTTCAATGCGGGCCATTGGAATGGCACTGAAATCGCCAATTTCATTCACACCGGCGCTGTTGATCAGCATCGTGGGCTGATGCTCGTGACACAGCGTCACCACTTTATCCAGACCTTCCTGAGTCGTAATATCGGCACAGGCTAAGGTGTGTCGCCCGGGCAAAGATTCAAGCAGTGCACTGAGTTTATCGGCGTTGCGACCGGTTAGAATAAGCGAGGCACCAAGGCCCGCCAGTTTTCGGGCGATGGCCTCACCAATGCCGCCGGAAGCGCCCGTAATCAGACAAACCTGATGTTGCCATTCAATAGCCATCAGGCTGCCTCCCCCAGGGTGGCCTTACTTGCCAGCGTGCGGAAAATATTGGCATACAGCTGGAAGAACATCTTTGCTGAATGAATAATCACATCCTGCTCGGCTTTATCGTCGATTTTGCTCATCAGATCTCGGAAGAACACAATGTGCTCCTGATCCAGCGAGCCATGGGAGCGCAGGTAGCTGAAAGCGCCGCCGGGTAAATCCAGGGTCTTCCTGATCATCGCAGCAGCATTATCGGCCAGCGCGATACTGGTGCCTTCCAGCACAAACACCATACCAAAGAAACACAGCGGGTTCTTGCGGCGCACCGCATCATAAGCGTAAGCCACCATTAATTCAGTCGCGGCTGAAGGCTGACTGTGGCGCACAGCTTCTTTATCTTCACCACAGGTAGCCAGGTCATTGAGGATCCATTCCTGATGACCCATTTCTTCCTCGATGTACTCACCGACCGCTTCACGCAGCCATTCTTTGCTTTCTGGCAAGGCGGCACCGGTGGCCATTAGCAGCGGCACCGTATGCTTTACGTGGTGATAGGCTTCACGCAGAAACGCGGTGTAGTCATTAAGGGAAATATCGCCTTTAAACACCTGCTGAATAATTGGCGAACTGGTTAAGTAAGCTCTTTCTGCCTGGGTTTCTTGTTCTAATCGGGTATATAAGTTCATGCTAATAACTCCTCGCCTGATACAACTTCTGGCGCGTACATCGTTTCAATAAGGGGCTGAAAATGCGTAACGGCTTGGTGCCGTTTTAATTTGCCATTGGCGGTAAATAAGCCGGCATCGGCAGCAATGTCAGGCAGGGTGTGCCACACCTGTAAGCGGGCATAGTCGGGCAGTTTTTGATTCACCGCCCTCATGTAGTGATCTATCATCTCAGCCGATACCGCATTGTGACGCGGCACCAACAGTGCGGCGCAATGCGGGCGCGCTTCACCCACCACCAGCACCTGACTGAATAAGCCACCGGCCAGTAACAGGCTTTCGACCCACTCGGGCGAAATATTGCGCCCTAATGAGGTGATGATGAGGTTTTTCTTACGGCCGGCCACGTAGTAATAGCCGTCTTGCTCGCTAACTAAATCACCGGTGTTAACGGCCGTGGGGTAAAACGATTGCGGCTGATTCAGGTAACCAAGGAAAATCGTGCCACTGGCCACCAGCTCACCATTGATTATCGTTAACTGGTTGTGACCCAGCGAACGCCCTACGCTATCAGGATGGTCTGCACCGGGCAGATTAAGGGTATTCACCGAAACACATTCAGACAGGCCGTAGCCCTGATAAACCGGCAGACCGGCTCGACGAGCACTGACCATCACGGCAGCGGGCACATGTGCGCCGCCCACCGCTATAAACGCTAAGGACTCGGGCGGCTGCCAGCCGTTATTGCAGGCAGAAACCAGCATAGCTAACAACTCGGGGACCAGAATCAACGATTCAGGCTGTGCTTTACTGATAGCGCTTAACATGGCCGCCGGGTCGCTTAAACGCGCGCCGGAAAAGCCCAGCTCGTCACTACCACAAACCACTACCGTACCGCCACAGGTTAACGGCGCATATACACCGGCAATATTTTCCAGCAAGGTAGCCAGCGGCAGTAAACACTGATGACGCACATGTAACCTATTCAGCGCGCTGTCGATACTCGCCGCCACCTTGGCTTGCGAAGCATTGCTCAGGCAAACGCCCTTGGGGTTACCCGTAGATCCAGAGGTAAACGTAACTTTACCGGTACCCGCCGGAATTTGCGGCGTAGATGAGTTTTCGCGCACCATAGCCCTCAGCACAGTAAAGGGCGAAGTGGTGACCTGCCCATCGTCAAACAGGGCCGGCTGGTCGGTGATAATGAATTCGATACCGGCTTCGGCGAGCAGATGTTGCCGCTGAGATGCCGAGAAATAAGGCGGCACCGGTACCAATAATTTATCAGCACGCTGACAGGCCAGGTCGCAAATGATCCACTCAGCACTGTTATCCGCCAGCAGGGCTATTCGCTCGGCGGCTAGCTGAGTCAGCCAGTCTGCCACTTCGCAAACCCGGTCATTCAACTGCGCGTAGGTAAGGCTGCCACATTGCGATTCCAGAGCAGTATGATTCGGCCACTGCTGCCAGTTATGCAGGATCATAATTGTGCTCCCAACTCAGCAGAAAATGCAGGGGCCAGCGGCGCAAATTGTTCGTAGCCGGCGCGAAGTTTGGGGTTATCCAGGGTTAACTGAATAATATCGGCCACTTTGGCAGTCACCACTTTGGGAGCAGTTTGATAATAAGTCCCCCAATTTTGCTTTGGCTCACCTAACCGGCTTTCATCGGCCTCAGTAAGGTAATGCAGGGTCAGACCGCCATGCTCCATCATTCGTTGAAGCCTGGTAGTCGCGGTAAACACCAGCACTGAGATATGCTGCTGAAACAGCCCCATGGCGGTTAGTAACAATAGCGGCATGGTATAGCGGGAAGAGCGGCTATAAAGATTGCCGATTTCGGCCAGGCGATGACGAGGGCAATGGATACCCGTTTCAGCCAAAGCCTGCTCCAGCGAATGCTCGAAATAGGTCTCAACAAACAGCTTTTGATTGCCGGTTCGCAGCCCAAGAGCCGCTTCTATTTTGTCGCGTCCGAGAGCCACCAACAGGGGCATAAATTCGGTAATGTCTGCCTGATAGGCCTGGTTAAAGCCTTTAGCGATATGGTTTTCAATGGTTTTTCTCTTTGCGCTCTGCTGATTCGCTAAATGGATTGCCGAATGGCTGCCAGCAGGCACTACAGTCAAGCTTTTACGCGGAACGCGCAAGCCGGATAATTGTTCTGAAACAGGTTGGATGGTACTCAACATAACTTCGTCTCATTGGTGACTGTTGAGCGTAAGTATGAAGTGTCAACATTAAGGCAAACTTAAGGGCCCAAAAATCTAAAGATTTTTGGGCATCCCGGAAACGTTTACGTCATGCAGGACCTACTTAACAGGCTGATTTCTCTAAAAAACTGTCAGTCACAAACCTGTTTGGGAAATTTATGCTCGCCAGAGTGGCGCTTTATGGAACGGGAAAGTTGGCCGCTATTTATAAACGTGGCCATGTATTGATTGATGGCTGGCAGCATGGCTTGCCTGCCGGGACGGAGAACCAACAACAGGTCTACGCTGCTGATAATGTTTGGTGATTGATAAAACTCGTTGTTGCAGAACTGTTGTTTATTGAGCACCGACAATGCGTTTTGTTCGCTCATAATCGCATAATCACACCGGCCTTTGGTCAGCATCAGTGCCATCAGTGTCTGACTGGCCGAGTTTACCCGAATCAGCGGCTGGTCCTGGTGGTCAAAAGCAGTTTGTAGCACCGGGTATTTAAACCCGAAACGGGTACACACCGATTCGCCTGCGCGCTCCATAGGCTCAAATGGCCCCTCAAATGCGGTGGTAGCATAAAGGTAGCTGTCATGCTGTATCAGGGGATCACTGAATATAAATCCACGGGGGTCATCTAACCACTCTTCACCAGAAAGAAACATATCAGCTTTACCGTGGCGCAATAGCAGCTCATTGCGGGCGCGGCTGGAGTCAAGGTAAGTCACCTGCAGGTTGGCTTCATCAGCAATGCTATTAAAGAAGTCCACTACCACGCCCTGATAGGACTGGCTTTGAGAATCAAAATAGAGATAAGGCGGCGAACCCGGAGAATTGATGGCAAAGGTGATGTCTTGCGCTGAGGGCGCAGCCATGGCGCGACTAACAGAAAATACACTGCAGAGGAGTAAGAGTATGCAATATGAAATTAACCGCACTGTGCCCAACTTTTCTTTCCGGCCTGCCAACGCAGCGATGCGCTGCAAAATACAACGCCGGAGTATAACCCAAGGGCTCGCCCTACGCTAACCCCGGAGTGTTGTGTGTTGGCCTATCCTTGCGATGCATTGCATATTAACGCGTATTTAGGTATTTATAGCGCCAGAATGACAGACTTTGATAATTGGAAAATCATGAATTTAGCGACGTTTTTAGCCACCCTGAACAGCGGTAAGAAAATTTTGGCTGGCTCCGAAGCACACATGTACATGCATAAACTAAGTCAGGATGCATTTAAGGTAACCGCCAGAATCAATAATCAATACAACACACCAGAGGAAATGACCGCCTTGTTGTGCGAGCTCACCGGCCAGAAAGTCAGCCCCACCGTTACCGTGTTTCCACCGGTCTTTACCGACTGTGGCAAGAATCTGCACTTTGCCGAGAATATTTTTATTAACTCAGGCTGTAAGTTTCAGGATCAGGGCGGCATTGACATTGGTTCCGGCACACTGGTGGGCCATAACGTGGTGTTTGCATCACTGAATCACGAACAGGATCCGCAAGCCCGTGGCAACCTGCTTCCGGGTAAAATCACGGTCGGTGAAAATGTCTGGATTGGCGCCAATGCCACCATTCTGGCAGGCGTAACCATTGGTGATGGCGCGATTATCGCGGCGGGCGCGGTGGTCACCAAAGATGTGCAATCCAATACTATCGCTGGCGGCGTCCCGGCAAAATACATTAAAGATGTAGAGGCCGATTAGAACTCATATTCCATGGCCATACGCAGGGTATGGTCTTTACTATCCCCATTGAGTCCGGCTATAAAGGCCAGCTCCCATTTGAGCTGCTTTTGTTTATCGAAGCGCTTGATCCCCATAAACGCCGGGCCTACGCCAATAAAATCCTCGGCCGCATAGAATTCAACGGCAGGTTGAATTTCGGGGATCCAGCGGTAGCGAAATTTCAGTTTAAATTCGCTTTCAAATTCAGACTCGATGGTATCGCCCCATTCATACACCAATAATACGTTGGTAGTTAAGCTGAATCGCCCCAGCTCCTTTTCTGTTAGTACGCCGCCTTTAAACTCCCAGTCGTTGCTGGCATTTTGCTTTTCCAGCTCAAACAACAGCCCCCAGTCGGCCCAGTATTGCCCCTGTTCGGTAAGCATCGAACGCAATTCCAGCTCATAGCCGGCTACCCCGAAATTACCGGTGTCGTCACGGGCGCCAACAATATAGGCTTCTAATATGGTGTACTCCGATAAAGCATGGCCAAAGGAAATCCGCTGCATCAGGATATTGCCGTCCTCCTCACTCTGCCTTGAGGTCAGGCGCCATTCCACTTCCCGCTCGAAAGGTAAAACATAAGGGTGGTATACCCTGTCTACGGTAAAATTGTCGGCCCATACTTTGCCTGGCAGAACCAGTAAAAGGGCAATAGCCAGATATAATCTCATCTCAACTCCCCGGTTAGCTGGCGCTTGCCAACCAGTAACGAACGCAGGTAACAATACGCAACAGGGAACAACACCGATGCCACGTAAATAAGCATGTAAGCACCGGTAGGCGTTGCTTCGTACCCGATTAATACATTTAAAAAATGACCGTACTCGCTGTCGTCGGCCACCCAGGCTGAGGTATCCCATAAGCGGCTTTGGTTTGGCAGCAGGTTAATTTGTTCAAGCAACATCGCAATACCCGCAATCTGGCCGGCAAAGAAAACCGTCAGAACCGCCAGCTTGATTATCCAAATTCGCATGGCGGCCACCGCCACATAAAGCAGAACGCCCACACTCAGACTAATTCCCAGCCCAATCACATTGCCCAGAATCAGCGAGGTTCCGGCTTCCGATGCCGACCAGTAGGCCAGCAGATAAATCATAAAATGGATCACGTTGATGAAGGTGATTCCGACCATCAGCAAAGCACTCAAGCCCGGAGTGGCGTCAGACTCGCCCTGATACTGGCGGCGGATAAATTCCCCCAGACCGGCTAACATGACTACCAGCACCAGGGTTTTGATGAGCTCCAGACCACCGCCCTCAAACCATTCCGACACGACCGACAAATTGATATACAATCCCACTGCCAACAAAAAGCCGACCAGCGTGCCACCCAGTAAATAGCGGACGTTGCTGCCCTGCTGAGCCAGCAAAAAGCTAAACAACAAAAACACCGGCAGCGTGTCCCGGATAAACAGGATCACGGTATTAATCAGCACCCGTCGCCTCCTTATCGGTAACAATGACATAACCCACGGCTGAGTTCGGATGCAGCTCACCAAAGAACTTATAGCGCCCGTTTGGTAACGGCCCGACAAATATGGAGCCCTTGCTATTGCCGAAGATCACCTTTTCACGGTTGAGATCGAAGCTGTCTATTTCCTCCGGCGAGGGATCGTGATTGATAAACACCAGACGGACTTTTTTGTTTGGCGGGATCTGCACCGTTTGGGGAATAAACAGATGGTCGCGAATTTCAATCACAACCTCCGGCAATGCAGCCAATACTTGCAGCGGCACCATAGTTAACAGTGCCAAGGTTACCGTTCGCTTAATCAACCTCATGACTCGGTTACCTCAAAAGGCAAACTGACCGTCACCTTCAGCCCCCCCAGCGAAGACTCGCCAAGGATAATCGAGCCATGATGTAACGTGACAATCTGCCCGACAATGGCCAGGCCCAGGCCACTTCCCGTTGATTTGTATTTCTCATCCTTTTGATCACGATAAAAACGTTTGAGCACCTGTGGCCGCTCTTCAATGGCAATACCGGGTCCGGAGTCCTCCACAATCAGGCAGATCAGATCCCCCTCACGGCTGACCGTCACCTGAATAGCCGCTCCCGCAGGAGAATAGGCACTGGCGTTAGCAATCAGATTCTGCAGCAGGGTATAGAGCGTAAATTCAGTACTCATAATACAGGCGCTATCGCCTTCAAGACTGATATCCTGTTGTTTAGTTTCAATTTTACTGTAGATATCGGCAATCACATTTTGCGCCACCAGAAAAGCATCCACCTTGCTTAACTGTAAATGAAACATTTCCGGACTGGTGCGACTGAGCAGTAAAATTTGATTCACCACGTGGATCATGCGATCCGTATCCTGCTGGATGGCTTGTAATTTCCCGGCATCATCCTGATGCGTTTTCGCCAGGTTATGCAGGTTGATTTTCATGACACTTAAGGGCGTACGCAGCTCATGAGCCGCATTCGAGGCAAACTGCTGTTCACGCTCAAAGGCTTCATTGAGACGCAGGAATATGGTGTTCAGGGTATCCATCACCGGCTGCATTTCGATAGGTACCTGAGGCAAGGTGACCGGCGACAGATCTTTCCCTTTTCGGTGAGACAACTTCAGCGACAACAGCTTGAGTGGTTTTAACCCCAGACTCACCGACATAAACACGATGAGGGCCAGAATAGGCACGGCATAAATAAACGGCATAATCACCGATACGGTTAATGCATCGGTTAACCCTACCCGGCTTTGCAACGGCTGACCTACTATTACCGTAGTGCCATCTATCAGGGTTTGTTTGTAAACCCGCCAGCGCCGGCCATCAAAGTTTTGCTCAGAAAAACCGTCGGCACCAATAGTGAGTGGCTCATCCGGCTGATTCGGCGAGTCGGTGATCAGCTCATCGTCGCGCCAAATCTGATACACCAGCTCACTACTGCCTAAGCCTTCCACCTGCTGTCCATTACTCAGTGATACCGAATAAAGCAGGGTAGTTAATTCCTGATCCATAAACCGCGATGACATCGACAGCGCCGCCCGATAACCATGGATCGCGGCACTGAAAATAACCAGAATCAGTGAGCTGATAAGGACCAGGGTGATGGTGCGCCGTATCGAATGCAATCGTCAGGCTCCGTGAACGGGAATGCTGTAGCCAACACCACGAATGGTTTTAATAAAGTTCTCGGGCAACTTTTTGCGCAGATGGTGAATATGTACTTCAATGGTATTGCTCGAGACCTCGTCACCCCATTCGTACAAACGAGACTCCAGTTTTTGCTTGGGCTGAATGCGGCCGCCATTTTCCATCAACACCTTTAACAACATAAGCTCACGCCGGGGCAAGGAAACCGGCTCGCCGGCCACGGTGAGCTCCAGAGTCTGCGTATTTAAGGCAACCTCGCTTATTTTCACCATTGCGCTACTTGCCGTGCCCAGGCGGCGCTCGAGCACTCGTAAGCGAGCGAACAGCTCGTCCATGTCAAAAGGCTTGGGCAGGTAGTCATCGGCGCCGGCATCAAGGCCCAGTATTTTATCGGTAATCTTATCCCGTGCGGTAAGAATGATCACCGGCATGTCTTTGACCTTATGCCGAATTTTTCGCAGCACCTCAAGGCCATCCATATCCGGTAAGCCAAGGTCAAGGATCACAATATCCGTTTGCTCCGCCGCCAGCATGGCTAACGCCTCTTTGCCACGGTACACGCAGTCCACCACATAACTGGCATCCCGCAGTGATTTGCTCAGTGCGGCCGACAGTGGTTGATCATCTTCAACAAGAAGTATTCGCATGTTATTGATAACGGGATAATTTAAGGTCTTAGTAGTATAGCAGCTAAACCTTAAGCAAACCTTAAGGAAAGGTGAAGCAGATCATGGTTTGGTGCCGTTACCTACCGGCGCTTAGTAAGGATAAGAGAGGATAAAACAGGCGCCCCCCAGCCGATTGCTGGTTGTCACGGTTGCTGTGCCCTCATGCCACCACTGAATGCGCTTCACAATAGCCAGTCCTAATCCGGCTCCTCCCGCGTAACGTACGCGGCTGTTATCAGGGCGGAAGAAAGGCTCAAAAATGCGCGAAGCCAGCGACGGCTCCACACCATTACCGTCGTCATGTACCGCAATACTGATGGCATTATCGCCCTGGAAAACGTCAATAATAACCTGTGACTTTGCGTGTCGCAGGGCATTGTTGAGAAGATTGATAACGGCCCGCTCTATAAAGTGGCCGTCGCCACGCACGGTAAAGTCATCACCGTTAACCCGTAGCGTTTTGGCCGTTGTAGGAGCTAACCTCGCGACCACTTCACTGCACAACGTTTTTACCGGAATATCGGCGATGTTCAGTTCCGGCGTCATGGCATCGTACTGCGTATAGTCCAGCATCTCCTGAACCAGCCCCTCAAGCTCGTCCAGATCGGCCTGAATTCCCCGCCATGTCTGACTATCCGGTTCCGGCTTCATCTCCAGAGCGAATTTTAACCTGGCAATAGGGGTTCTGAATTCATGCGCCACCGCACCAGTGAGTTCCCGCTGATCGCGAAGCAAACCATGCACCCGTTCACTCAGCATATTCAACTTGTTGGAGATAGGCTGGATAACCGAACGCTTTCTCAGCGCAATCGACACATTGTCACTTTCCTGCCCCAGGTGATCCACCTTGCGGGTCAGGTAAGCCAGATCGCGCCACAGCGGCCACAACCAAATCGCCAGCATTACGCCCAGTAACAACAGAAATGCGGAAAGATAGATCAGCAGATACGGCCGCGACACTTCCGAAAAAGGCAGCGAGAGCACAATAACGCTGTTTTCACCTGCTGGCATGTAGATAAACCTGGCGGTCTCTGTGTAAAGGGTTACCGGTAATCCGGCGGCGAGATTGTTTTTCTCTGCTTCAGACCAGTTAATAGCGGCTTTTTCTTTGAGTTCATAGTCAATGCCAGCTTGTTCAAGCTCGGCCAGCAACTGGCTTTTATCGCGCAGCGCCAGTGGCAGGAGGGCTTCTGCCAGCACCATGTCGGCTGACTCACTGTAGTCTTCACCCGGCCAAACAAGTTCCAGCGTGCTGCTGATTAACACCAGCGAAATAGCCATAAACAAATAAAAACTCACGAACAGCCGGGTCATTCATCACTCCACGCATCGGCCACAAAAAAGAACCCCTTACCCCAGATTGTTTTAATGCGGTAAGGGTTTTGAGGGTTGTCTTTGAGCTTTTTCCGTAACCGGGAAACGCGCACGTCGGCGCTCCGGTCAAGACCGTCATATTCCCGGCCAATAAGTGCTTTGTAGAGGGTGGTCCGCTCGACGAGTTGCGAGGCATTGTCAGCCAGTAAACACAGCAGGTCGAACTCGTGACTGGTTAAGGCGATATCCTCGCCCCCCAGACTCACCCGACGTGACAGCTTATCAATACTCAATTTGCCAAACGTCACCAAACTTCCGCTATTCACTGCAGGTTCGGCAGATGCTGCACGCCGCATCAGGGCATTCACCCGTGCCAGTAACACGCGCGGTTCAACGGGCTTTACCACGTAATCATCGGCGCCAATCTCCAGACCCAGCACCTGATCGAAACTCTCACTCTTAGCGGTCATGAATAATAAAGGGCCGGTGTAAAACTGACGCAAACGGTTGCACAGCGTAAACCCATCGTCGCCGGGTAACATTACGTCCAGAATAATGGCATCCGGTGCCAGGGTTTTAACTCGCTCTATCAACCCTTCGCCATCGGCAAACCGAACTACGCTAAAGCCATTGGCAGTGAGGTACTGACCGACTAATTCTGCCAGTCTTTCATCGTCTTCAACCAGGATCAGCGACTTCATCAGAATAAACTCCAGGGGTTTCTAACGCGACGCCTAAGCATGGAAGCGCTGCGATAACGTAGTGTTAATATCACCGACGCGTGATAGACAGGGCTTTCGCTGACCAGGCGAAGTTCAGACTCCTCTTTTAAGGTAATCTTAACGGTGCCTGGCATGGTACTGTGAGGCCAGCATCCCAGGGATTCGTCATTTAACGTTAAACAGTATTCACCGGCCCGAAGGGGCGGGTAGGTCAGCGCTACTGCCATCACACACAAATCGCCTTTTTCTGCCGCAATACATTCGCTGGGCGTGGCGGCAAACTCACTTTCTTCTGCTTCCACCGGTGCCAGTACTGTGCTCAGAGTAAGAAGGAGTAAGCAGAATAAACGCACTGCAGCCCCTTAAAACCGATAGCCGAGGCCGATGAAACCACTGGCAACGGAGTCTTTCGCCACCAGCGGGCTGTCGGTCATGCCGCTGCCAAGGCTCGTCACCTGTACCCGTGCCACCCATCGCCAGCGCTTGTTAATTGGCTTATTGAGTAATAGACCAACGCTGGTTTGCAAGGCAGGGTCTGCCTCATACCAGAGGCGGCTGTTACTGGTATCCCGACTATCAATGCCGTAGTAATAATCAATCAGCTTGCTGCTTTTGTAGGTTAGCGATGCGTTGGCGGCAAAGTGCCAGTCATCCCACTGCCAGTGATACCGGTATTTCAATTGCGCGTAGAACCCCTGATGCACCCCCAGCAAGTCGCCCGCCACCGCGGCGGAAAGCAAGCTGTCAGGGCGATTCCAACTGATTCTGACACCGGCATCGGCAGTCCATTTGCGGGAGCTTATATCGTTGATGGAGATAGTTTCCCGGGAGACGGGGGACTCGCCATCACTCCCCCCGGGCTGCAATGGACCCGATATAATATCCGCCGAGCTGGTGTTCACTGAAAGGACAATATTGGCCGGATGCCAGAACGAAAAGTAGGCTCGCTCACGGTTAGCCAGCACAAACAGCTCTGTGCTAACGTCGCTGCGCACCTGCCACTGATAGCCAAATTCACCGTTGTCAAAATACGCATTCTCGCCATACCAGGCCACATCGGGTAACACGACGAGAGGAATAGGATCACCATCTACCAGAGGATTGGTTCTACCACCCACCCCCAGGGCTACGCCTATCTGCCAGGAATTAGGCGCTATACAGGCATCGTCGTTTTCACACCCCCACGCAGTGCCAGGGCCAGACAGCCACAGCAATAAACAGCACAGCAAAGGAATCCGCACAGCACAGTCCCGGCAAGTTAATCAGATTTTTAAGATTATCAAACCCTGAGTGCCTGCACAGCACCTGATTACAAATTGTCACATTTCTAAATAGTTTGGATCGGATTATTGATTGAACAAGGACTAGGGTATATCTCAACCTTACCGTGCAAAGGACATGGATATGAACCTTAAGCAACAAACCGACCTGATGTGGAAATGCCTGGCCGTAGCGATTTTTTCAACCTGTACGATTACCGCCTGCAGTAACGATGGTAATGAGAGTCCGCCGACCCTCAGCTTCATGACAGCGACGGATTCAGCCTTATCCACCGCACAACAGGTCAGTGCCGAACGCTATGTTAAAAATGGGATGTATCTGATGAAGACAGCGCAGGCAACTGCGGTGGAGGGCGCCGCCGATGATGCCGCGGCGCCGGCCAGCTTTTCGACCACTAACACCCAGATTGCCGGCGTGGATGAGGCGGATCGCATTGAATACAACGGTGACTACTTGTTTGTGGCCGATTTACCGGTGTGGACGGCGAGCGAGGGAGAGGTCAAAAAAGTGCGCATTCTCGCGCGCCAGAACGATTATTCTTTAACCGAAGCCGCGACCATCTCATTACAGGACAACCTTAACGTAGCGGGCATGTACCTGTATGAAGATACCCTTGGCGTGGTCAGTCACTCTTTCCAGTATTACGCTATGGCCGAGATTCTGGTCGACTCAAGCCCCTGGCAACAACCAGAAAACGATACTTATATTGATATTTACGGCGTCGCCGAACCGGCCAGCCCCAGTACTGTGAGCAATATTCGCATCGATGGCGGCCTGATTAACTCACGGCGCATCGATAACCATTTGTTTATTGCCACGCAGTTTGTGCCCAATCTGGAAGACTTGCCGGATGCTGGCACCAGCAATCGTAGCCTGGTTGATCTCTACAACGCGATCCTGGCAAAAGACATTAGTGAGCTGGTACCTCAAATTACAATTGATGGCCAAACCCATCCTCTCTTCCAATTGAACGACTGCTTGCTTCCCCAACAAGCCACAAACAAGAACGGGCATACTCAAATGGTCAGCGTGGTTAAGATTGATCTGGATAATCCAACCGATTATTCGGCACTTTGTCTGCTCACTGAGGCTCATGGTCTGTTTGCCTCGGCCGACCATTTATACCTCCATGCCAGCACCGGAGAGAGAACGGTTGTTCACAAAGTCGCGCTGGGAAGTGAGGTTCGCTACCAGGCTACCGCCAGTGTTGCCGGGATTCTTGGCTGGCAAAGTTCGGCCCAGTTTAAACTGGCCGAGCGCGACGGCAAATTACTGGCAGTGACCACCCTGGGGACCCGCTCTAACGATCCCCAACATGAACTCCACGTGCTCGAACAGCAAGGCAGTGAACTGGTGGAAGTTGCTACCCTGCCGAATGAATCACAACCTGCCCCCATCGGTAAACCCGGTGAAGCCATTTATGCCGTGCGGTTTGTTAATGACAGAGCCTACATTGTCACCTTTGAACGGATTGATCCACTGTATGTCATTGACTTAACAGACCTTCACGCTCCTGCGATTATCGGAGAACTGGAAATACCCGGTTTTTCCAGTTATTTGCATCCCATGGAAAACGGCCTGTTACTGGGTGTTGGACAACAGGTGCGGGCGGACGCTATTCCGGCCAGTGGCACTACCCCGCAGGAAACGCCAATTGAGGACGGTATGAAAGTCAGTCTGTTTGATGTACTCGACCCGGCAAACCCGCTAGTGCTGGGCGAATATGTCTGGCCCGATGCTTACACACCGGTGGAATATGACCACCGTTCGCTGTCGGTACTCAAAACAAACCATGGCTATCAGTTTGCGTTACCATCACAAACCTGGGGCTTCGATGACAACGGTTACTGGTTTACTCGCAACGCCTTGCAAACCCTGGAGGTCGATGAGGCCAACCGGTTGCTAAGCCTTATCGATTCGGTTACGCCAACCGAAGAAGACGACTATTACATTGGCAGCTATGAAGACCGCAGCGTATTGCACAATGGCCATATTTATTATGTGCGCGGAAATAAGGTTTACCATGCGCTCTGGCAACCAGACGCCGTGGTAAACGGGCCTTACTGATCTTGTCTGGACACAACGGTATGAAGAAGCCTCAAAGGACTAACCTTATGGCACTTTGAGGCGCTTTATCGGAGTAAATCGTTAGCCTTTACTGGTCAGTGACCAAAGCTTTTCAACCGCAGGGACTTTCCCTTTTAATCCCCCTTGTAAAGGCTCGCTTTGAAGCAGTTCTATCTCACAGTATTTACCATAATGACTTTCAATTTCGTCGCTAGGAATGGCAAAAGGCGGGCCTGCAATTAACGTCTGGTCGTAGTCGAATGTGACTAACAGGTGTTTTGCACCGGGCGTCAGTGAGCAAAGGCGCTGGCTGTACTGCTTACGCATATCCTCTGGCAACGCCACCAGTGCTGCCCGATCGTAAACCACATTAATGGTACCCAGTTGTTCGGGGGTGAGTGCGAAAAAGTCACCGCAATAGAGGGTGATATCCGGCGCCTTATAGCGGGTTAATTTACCGCACTCTTCAATGACCGGCGTAACGCCAAGGTTCTCAAAATACTGACTGACCGCCAATTGACTAAGCTCTACGCCCACCACTTCGCAACCACGCTCAAGCATAAACGTCATGTCATTGGATTTACCGCAAAGCGGCACTAATACACGGCATCCGTCGCCAATGCCAAATTTATCGGCAAAACCGGACAGCATCGGATGGATATCGCTCTGATGAAAACCTATCTCGCCTTTTTCCCACTTGTCATGCCAGAACGTATGCTCCATGACCACTCCTCTTAAACCGCAACCAATCGACTGAATTCACAGGCGATAAACAACCAGCCTGGTGCTATTGCTCGACCGCAAAAGGGCGGCGCTGCAAATAATCACAGGCCACTTCCATTTTATACAGAATCCGGGTGGCCTCAAGGTTTAGCGCATCATGCATGCGCTGACGCTGCTCTTCATAGTCGTCACTCATACGGTTAGCGCCAGCCTGTTCCCAGGTTGTGCGGTCCGGCCATTGAGCATAAGCAATCCAGCGGCCTTCTTCATCTTTGTGCAACCGAGATCCAAGGCTACCGTGAAACAGGTAAATGCCCTGAGTGACTTTTGGCCACGCGTTAAGAAAATCCGCTTCTTTACCCGTTTTGGGCACAAACTCAAACATGACAATAAACATCGTTTCTCCTGTTGAACCGCGATTAGGTACCGCCGACTACCCGCTGTTTGCGTTACTGCGACGGGCAGACCAGAGCGCCCACACCGCCAATACCAGCAAGGGCACATTGATTTGCAATGCGGCCACAGAAAATGTGGCTCCGCCAAAACGCAGCAAATAAACCAACCAGAACAAAGCAATGCCCACCGTCAACAGCTGTTTAAATGAGGACACAATGTGTGCTTCGTTTTTCAGGCGCAGCGCCAGCGCTGCAAGCACCACCATTGCCCCCCAGAATAGCGGGGTAGGAGAGAGTGCCACCGCAAAGTAGCCCGCAGCACTGGCCACCAGCGCCACCGGCGTGCCCCACACAAAGGCCGGCCAGAGTAAATTCAGCGCATCACGGGTCTGGCGCTTCTTCAACCAGATATTCATGCCGGTTGCGGAGACCACAGTGAGCATCATACCCAATACAATATAGAGTACTTTTACCGGCATACCGATAAAGTCACCAAAATGAATTCGAAATACCGAATACAGGGTTTGCATGCCACCGTCGCCATCGGAGTACCCCGCTTTCCCCAGATAATTACCCGCCGAGTCATAGCGGTAGTTCTCTGAGTAAATCAGTCGCTCAGGGGTTTTAACGAAAAACTCGAGAAACTGCTGTGGCGTGTGCGGTTCATGTACGGTAAAGAACAGCAAGTTGCCCTCGGTATCTACCCGGGTGTTCAAATCTCGCATAGCAGCACCGATGTCAGGCGGGGCTATCTCCTGCACCAATTCAGGCTCCGGTGTAAACGCGCGATCGTAGACGGCCTGGGTATCACCGTCATAGAAAGCCTGGGCAATCAGTGTGACAAACACACCGGCCAGCCCAAAATACGCACCGGTAATCGCAATCATTAAATGGAAAGGCGTGCCCCACACACTCAAACGATTATGCAGGTCGATATTTTCTTTGAGGCGGTCACCACCATAACGAAACTTGAAAGCATCCTTAATAATTCGCGGATGGGCCATCAGCCCCGAAACGATAAGTGCACATAATAAAGCGCCGCAGGCACTGACCAGGATCATTCCAAAGGAATGAGGCAAGTGCAGATACAAATGCAAATCCACCAGCATTCGCGACCAGGTGACATTTTCCTGCTCAATCAGCGCCCCGCTGTCATCCACAAAATGAGCGCGATGGTCATCTTCCATCACCAGCCGCGGAATCCCTGTTCCGGGAAACACAAAATAGTAGTGATGGGTGTCATCACTGTATTGCTCGGTGAAGCGGGTATAAGCGCGTTCAACCTGCTCGATAGTGTAGTGAGTTGTCTCCGCAATGTTGGGTTGCTCCCAACGCTCAAACTCTTTGTGCAATACCGCGATAGTGCCGGATAGGCAAATCAGGAACATCACCGCGCTAACCACAAGTCCCAGCCAGGTATGTGATTGCAGCGACCGTTTGGCAAAGCTGCCCGCAGAAACCGATTTAGCCATGAGCGCCTCCTAATAACCACACGCCCGCCAGTGCTGCCGCGCCTACAGATAAAACAATGTGCAGCCACTTACGTGCTGACAGCGCATACCAGTAAGCCAGCAGGCCCCATAACACCGGCATCAACAGCACGCCCGTGGCCATTTGCTTGGGTTCCGACACCGGAAGCTGATAAACCAGCGCAATCATAATCAGCGCACAAATAAACATCTGCCCGGGTAAAACGTAAAGAATATGCCCGGTGTGACGGGCTATTTGACGAGGGGCCACCCGCCATTGATGCGGCGGCTTAACGCGCGCCCTCACCTCACGTTGCGGATTGGCTTCAGCCACGATTGCCACCCACACGGTCAGCGCAGGCAGACACAATCCAATTGTCAGGCCGTACTCAAGGCCCAGGGCGAAATACCAGGCATAAATACTGGCTGCCATAACTAGCCAGCCTAATACTGCATACAGTAACGAACGGTGGCGCCAGCCAAGATACACGCCACAAGCGGCCACGGTTGATACAATCAACGCTAGAAAACTTCCAAAAATCATAAACTTTACTTATTATTTTGACCGCGCGAAGCGGTCAGCTCCCAAGTGTTGTGTGATCCATAACCACACTGTTTGCGACTGTCAGGCTGATCCCACACCAAAACGCAAATAAGAATAATTTACATTTGCAAAAAGATCAATCGACCTAAAGCGATCTGTTTGTTGCTTACTGTCATATCAGTCAGTAAGGGAACGCCGCCATACAAGGAAATACCATGACATCCACTCACGCTTCTAAGATCAGGGTTACTCAGCTGTTACTGGCTTATGTCACTATGCTGCTGACTTTCGGTATTCTGGATGGTGTCTGGCTTGGTGTTGTGGCGAATCAGTGGTACTTCGGCAGTCTGTCTGGCCTGTTACGCGATGGCTTTATTACCTGGCCATGGCTGGTATTTTATATTGGCTACTGTGCAGCCAGCCTTTATCTGGCAGTACTGCCGGCCCGCCAAAGCGTGGCAAAGGCCTTTCTGAACGGCGCTGTGGTAGGTGCAACGGCCTACGGTGCCTATAACCTTACCAATTATTCCATTGTGGCTGACTGGCCGTTAGCTATTACGCTGATCGACTGGACCTGGGGCACCGTCGCCACCGCTTTGGTCAGTGCCAGCGGGACACTGGCACTAAAACTTAAGGATTAGGCCCGGCGCGGTCAGACAGGCTATAACTACCTGAATTCGTGATACACTATGTGGGTATTTCATTAAACAGGACACCCTATTCATGACTTGGATGCGTCAGGCTTTGCTTAACGTGTTTCGTCTACCGGTTAAGTGGCTGGTGAAAACCAACAGTATTCCTTCTGATGTGGAGAGTGAACTCGGCATCGATAAATCGCGCCCCATTATTTATTTACTGCCATCCGACTCGGTGACCGATCAGCTGGCATTGCAAATGTCCGCGCAGAAAATGGGTCTACCTGACCCCATTGAGCCGGTTACGCTGGCGAAGAAAACCTATCCGGGCAGTCTGTTTCTGCGTCGCACTGAGGCACTGTTACGCAAACGAAACCAGGATACCGATATCGAGCCGGTATTTACTGATCTGTTCCAATTGCATCGCGATCACAGCGACTTCGATGTTCAGGTGGTACCGGTATTTATTACCTGGGGCAGGGCACCAGGCAAAGGCAAGCCGGGGCTGGCGGATCTACTCACTCTGTCCGCCGCGCCCAGTTGGTTACGCAAGTTTTTTATCGTGTTATTCCTCGGCCGGGATACATTTATTAGTTACAGCCAGGCAGTGTCGTCCCGCGCTATGGTCGATCAGCGCAGTTCCGACGAAAAGCTGGCCCACAAGCTTTCTCGCGTAGCAAGTACTCACTTTCATCGTAAACGCCAGGCTATGACCGGCCCCACTCTGCTGGAACGGCAGGAACTGAATAATGCGGTACTCGGCTCAGAAATGGTTCGCAATGCCATTGGTGAAGAGATGCGAGCCAAAAAACTCAGCGCCGAAGAAGCACGCCAGGTTGCGGCAGGCTACTTAACAGAGATTGCCGCCGATTATCGGGAAGGGCTGATCCGCTTTGGTGATCGCCTGTTAACCCGTATCTGGAACAAAATTTATAACGGTATCAGCGTTGGTCACGCCAACCGTATTCGTGAACTGGCCAATAATGGTCACGAAATTATCTATGTGCCCTGCCATCGCAGTCATATGGATTATCTGTTGCTTACTTATGTGATTTACCATGAAGGCCTGGTTACACCGCATATCGCTGCCGGTATCAATCTTAACTTCTGGCCGGTAGGCGGTATTTTTCGGCGCGGCGGGGCATTTTTCCTGCGCCGCAGCTTTGCCGGTAACAAGCTCTACACCGCCGTATTCCGCGAGTATCTGGAATTACTGTTTAAAAAAGGCTACGCGGTGAAGTATTACCCGGAAGGCGGCCGCAGCCGCACCGGACGCCTGATCCCGCCGAAAACCGGCATGCTGGCCATGACTATTCAGGCCGCAGTCAAAGGGGTAAACCGGCCAATCAGTTTGGTGCCGGTGTACATTGGCTACGAAAACGTCATGGAAGTGAAGAGCTATCTTAGCGAGCTGAAGGGCGGCGCGAAAAAGAAAGAGTCCAACTGGCAGGTGTTTTCAGCCATTAAAAAACTCAAAAATTATGGTCATGGCTTTGTGAATTTTGGCGAGCCACTGCCGCTCAATCAATTTCTCGACAATAAAGCCCCTAACTGGCGTGAGAGTCAGACCTTAAACCCCGAGAAAAAACCAGCCTGGTTAACACCTACGGTTAACGGCCTGGCCAACGAGTTAATGACCCGGGTTAACAGTGCGGCTGCGATTAACGGCATGGCCCTCACCGCGCTGTGTCTGCTGGCGTCGAAAACCCAAACCATGAGTAAAACGGAACTGGCCCAGGCGATGCGCGACTACCTTGCCCTGTTTGAGCTGGCTCCGTACAGTGCTAATGCCACCCTGCCTAAAGAAGATGCCAACGCGCTACTCGATCACACCTTATCGTTAAAACGATTACAGGTAACCGAAGACAACTACGGCACGCTGATCAGTCCGATGGCGGATAACGCGGTGTTTTTAACCTACTATCGCAATAATATTATTCACCTGTTCGCGCTGCCAGGCATTGTCATGACGGCCATTTTTGCCCATGGCAAGCTGGAGAAAACCAACATTCTGCAGCTAATTGCAGCGCTTTACCCACTGCTGCAGCGCGAGCTCTTCCTGCACTTGTCGCAGGATGAAGCGCTGGCCTACACCGCGCAACTGATAGATGCTTTCAAACAAACCGGCATGTTGCAGCAAAAAGGGCGTTATCTGGCGTTGCCGGAAGCCGACAGCGAACAGTTCCATTCAAGCTGGCTGCTGAGTCGCTGTATGCAGGAAACCCTGCAGCGTTACGCGGTAGTGCTGACCATTCTTAAACGCGACAAATCGATTAGCCGCAATGCCCTGGAGCGGGAAAGTAAAACCGTGGCCGAGCGTTTATCCAAACTGTATGGCATGCACTCGCCGGAGTTTTACGATAAAAATGTGCTGTCGAGTTTTATCAGCGCGCTGCGCGACAACCACTGGCTGGACGCCGACGAAGACGGCAGCCTGAAGTATTCCGAGGAAGCCTCGGCCCTGCGTAAAGACATTATGGCGTTAGTCTGGCCGGAGATTGTGCAGCATTTACAGCAGGATATTCTTCAGGCCGACAGGGAAGCAGGCGCCGATGAAAAAGTTTGATGTTGAGTTACTCAGTGAACTAAGAGCCCAGGCGGAAGCCAGCCCACGTCGCCGCGCACACCACAATGTGCATGATGACTACCGGCAGCCGGTACAGCGCCTGTTTGTCTGCATGCTGCCCGACTCTTATGTCAGGCCTCATCGCCATAGCCAACCGCATAAATGGGAATTCTTTATGGTGGTGGATGGCTGCCTTGAGCTGCTGTTTTTTGATGATTACGGCGTGCTCACAGAGCGCCTTGCTTTGGGCCCGGGCAGTGACTGCCTGGGGGTGGAAATCCCTCCCAACACCTGGCACGCCACCGTATGCAATCAGCCGGTAACTTTTGTTGAGGTAAAACAAGGCCCCTACGAAGTGACCGACGATAAAGACTTTGCCGACTGGGCGCCGGCTGAGGGCGACGATAACGTTGCGGCTTTTCTGACCGGTATGAAAACACTGCGGCCGGGGAACGCCTTAAACTGAATAACATCAGCAATCACACTTTGTATCCGTGTAATGCGACTGATGCTGACGATGGCGATAGCCCCCTTTAGCCGGTTACTCTTCGCCAGGGGAAATTCCACGGCCCGAAGCAATCCGTGCTTCTTTAAAGGACGATTCAGCTTTCCAGCCCGGCCAGTCGCCATTGTTGGCAAGCTCAGCCATAATCTGCCCAATCAGGTCCAGATCCTGAACCACCCCGCCTAATGACCAGCTATCAAAGTAATCATCACCAGATTTATGATAACGACTGGCGATAAATTGCGGATCGGTATCCCCCAGACTCATAAATAAATACGACGGGATCCCCTGGCGGGCTGCGGCAAAATGATCGGAGCGAAAAAACAGGCCGTTCTGAGGCCGCGGATCTGGTTTAACAAAGCGCCCCTGACGTTTAGCCACGCGGGCAACATAGTCTTCCAGATCAGATACATTCTCTCCGTATTGCAGCGTATAAGGGGTGGCATCATTTACGTTCATGCCGTCTATATTTAAAAATGCGACGATATCCTTAGCCGGCACCGGCGGATGCTTAGCAAAATGCTCCGCACCAATTATGCCGGTTTCCTCGGCAGTAAAGGCAGCAAACATCAGCGTACGTTTAAGGGGCATTGCTTTGGCCTTTTGCTTGAATACCCTGGCGAGCTCCAACACTCCGGCCACACCAGAGGCATTATCCACCGCACCGTTCAGGATCACTTCCTGACCATTCTCTGTGCCTTTACCCAGACCATCCCAATGGGCATGCAAGGCTACCCATTCATCCTGCGCCTCGCTACCGGGCAGCATCGCGGCAACGTTTTGTGAAGCCTTGTGTTCAATGGTGTTGCGCAGCTTCAGCTTGGCGTGCTGCTGCAGCTCAATGGCTGTGAAGCCTGGCTTACCCGCCTGCGTTTTTAACTGCCGGTAATCCAAACCCGATGCGGCAAACATTTTTTCGGCCGCGCGCAGTGTCATCCAGCCCATCACACCGATTTTCGACAGGTTATTGTTGTTGTCGACCAGGGTGTATTTTGCCGTGGTGCCACCGGCTTTTACCACGCCCCAACCATAACCGGCCGCCATGGTTTCGTGAACAATAAACACCGCTTTTGCACCCTGACGGGCGGCCTCCTCATATTTGTAAGTCCAGCGACCGTAATAGGTCATGGCCTGGCCGTTGAAAAACGCCTTGTCGCCAGAGGTAAAGCCCGGATCGTTAACCAGTACGATCACGGTTTTTCCCTTAACATCAACCCCGGCATAATCATTCCAGTGATACTCCGGCGCATTGATACCATAGCCGACAAACACCACTTCGTTATCCAGCGTAAGTTGCTCTGTGATGCGCTCAGTACGAGCCACGAAGTCGTCGCCATTGGTAAAAGTGGCGCCTCCAACAGATAGCGACATGTCCTGACTGGCGGTAATTTTGGCCAGCGGCACTGGCTGGATATAGCTATCACCAAATGCCGGCCGCAGGCCCATCTCACGAAACTGTTTTACCAGATACGCCACGGTTTTTGTTTCACCGTCGGAAAGCGGCGCACGCCCCTCGAATTCATCACTGGCAAGGGTTTTCACATCCTGCCGGTAATTATCCAGATTGATGCTGTTACCGATATCCGCTGAGATAGCCGCGAGGCTGGCAAACGTACAAAGCAGTGCGCTGCTCAAAATGAGAGTTTTTATCATGCTGTTCATAAGTAAAATTGAATTAACCAGAGACTACCCAATAACGCCGGGTCGCTCAAACCATTAAACTTGCCGTAGCTGTTGTCGCCTGCATAAAAAGCGTATTTTTTGCGCTCGGAATACTGGCGAAATGATCGGGTTTTAGACTATATTTAATCAGCGGCGTGGTTGGCCGCTTTCGGCTCAGGAACGGAGCAACAAGCCTATTAAGCAGTGCAAGGAGGCACTATGATGAACCTGACTATCAGCACCAAAGGGATCAGTACTTTCTTTTTCGCCGCCGGTTTTTTACTTTTCGTGCAGGCGTTTTATGTTTCTTCCATGACCACAGGTACGTCTGATTACCTGTTTAATCTGCACGATATTCAAAACGAGCAATATACCCGCCTCGGCTTAAAGCAAAGTAAAGTAGTGCTGCGCAGTGAAGTGATAAGAGAAGTTACCGAGCGCTTCACCAGCCATAATTTTCATGCGGTAGTCGCCATGAGTATCGCAGGCGTTATCTTCCTGTTGCTCGGATTGTTACTCAGTCGCTACCATGTAAATATCAGCGAGCTGCCAGCGAATGAACGAAAACCCTAAGCACCCAGGCGTTTTTCCGATAACTGATAAGTATCGCGATAAATGCCCCGGGCTGCTTCCTTAGCAAATTCAGCCACTGCCGGAATTTGTGATTTGGGGAAGGTCACCGCAGGTGCGGTAACGCCGACAGAAGCCACCACTACGCCGCGGTTGTCTCTTACCGGTACTGCCAGACAACGTACGTCTTTATTGTATTCACGCTCGTCTACCGCATAACCTAAGGCTTCTACCCGTTTGAGTTCTTCACGAAGTTTATCAATGTCGGTAATGGTGTATTCGGTGTGTTTCTCCATGGGGTGTTCCTGCAGGATCAACTCGAGGTTGTCATAATACAGAAACGCCAGAAACACTTTGCCGCCGGCCGAACAATGCAGCTGAGCCTGCACGCCGGGGCGCTTAGAAACCATCAGCGGGTTAGGACTATCCACCACTTCAACAATCAGAATACTGCCGTTATTGGGCACTGCTAGGTGGGCCGTGTGACCGCTTTTAAGCGCTAGGCGTTGAATGTGCGGGATCGCCAGTTGGTGCATTCGATCGGAGTTGATAATGTGTAACCCCAGCTTCATCAAATCGGTGCCGCAAAAGTAGCGTTTGCCCCGTTTTTCCAGCATCTGTTCATTGCACAGGGTGCGCAGCAACCTGAATAAGGTAGTACGAGGTAACTCCAGCGCCACCTCCATCTCGTGCATGGTCATCCCCTCCGGCGCATTGGCCAGGGTTCTGAAAATCTGACAGGCATGGTTAACACTGGGGATCAGATAACGTTCCATAATCACTTCCGGGTTACATCATTAATCATACTATAGGACTCAGGCGAAATAGCTACTAACGAAGTTGATCCGGCGGGTAGCTGTCCATGTCGCCGTAATCGAGGTTTTCACCTGCCATCCCCCAGATAAAGGCATAGTTTGACGTGCCCACACCGCAGTGAATAGACCAGGGTGGAGACAACACGGCCTGCTCGTTCTGCACAAAGATATGCCGGGTTTCATGAGGTTCTCCCATGATGTGGCACACCGCCTGTCCTTCATCGAGATCGAGATAGAAGTACACTTCATTACGGCGATCGTGCTGATGGGCAGGCATGGTATTCCACACGCTGCCCGGCATAAGACGGGTGAGTCCCATTTGTAACTGGCAGGTTTCCACCACGGTGTTAATCATTAACTGATTAATGTCCCGTTCGTTAGAGGTATCCTGGCCGCCGAGATGTAATACCTTGGCATCACCCTTAGCAATTTTTTTGTTGCTATAGGCATGATGGGCTGGCGCTGAGTTTAAATAAAACTTGGCTGGTTTTTCCGGATCGTTGGAATAAAAGGTTACCGTTTTATTTCCCTTAGCGAGATACAGCGCTTCTTCGCGGGCCAGGTTGAACTCTTCGCCATCGGCGACTACTGTGCCGTCGCCGCCAATGTTAATAATGCCCAGCTCGCGGCGATCAAGAAAATGCTCTGCCTTGAGCGCATCCAGCGTTTCCAGCACCAACGGCGAGTCGGTGGGTACCACGCTGCCCAGCATAAAGCGCTCGTAATGGCTGTACACCCAGTAAACCTTGCCGGGTGTCATCAGTTTGTCGACCAGAAAGGTGTCGCGCAGCTCGGTAGTGTCGTACCCCTTTACCTCGCGCTGCCCTACTGCATACCTGACTTCATATTCAGTTTTGTTAGACATAATAGTAATCCCTTAAATGAATTCGAGACTATCGGGCCAGAAATCCACCATCAACAGCGAGTACATGCCCATTAATGTAGTTACTCGCGGCACTGGCCAAAAATACCGCCGCCCCCTGTAAATCAGAAGTTTCGCCCCAGCGGGCAGCCGGGATACGCTTGAGAATTTCATTACTGCGTTCGGGGTCGTCCTGTAGCGCCTGAGTGTTGTCAGTACGGATATAACCCGGCGCGATGGCATTGACCTGCACGTTGTGCTGGCCCCATTCGTTTGCCAGCGCTTTTGTTAGTCCGGCAACGGCGTGTTTACTGGCGGTGTAGGCGGGTACGGTAATGCCACCGCTGTAGCTCAGCATCGACGCAATATTGATGATTTTGCCGTGGTTACGCGCTACCATTTTTTTACCTATTTGCTGACATAACAAAAAAGTGGCATCCAGATTTACCTGCAACACGTGCTGCCATTGATCTAACGGAAACTCTACTGCCGGGCTGCGATAAATCGTGCCGCCGTTATTGACCAGAATATCAATTTCACCGAACACGCCCTGTGCGCTCTCGGCCAGCGCCATCACAGCGTCGGTATCAGACAGGTCGGCCGCCAGTTCCACCGCTTCACCACCGGCCTGTTTAATTTGGCTAACGGTTTCTTCGCTGCCGCCAATACGGCTGCTGGCACAAACCACTTTGGCGCCAGCCTGAGCTAAACCCATCGCCAATGCCCGGCCAATACCACGACTGGCACCGGTCACCAGCGCAACTTTATCAGCTAAACCAAAATCTGGCTGACTCATAGATGCTGTCTCCTGTTTGTTGATGACTTTGCCTCGCTCGTGCCGCGAGGCTTTAAGTTAAGTAGTGTGGTCACTGTCCCATATATGAACAAGTAATCACCATTACCGCGGCTGAATACCCGCCATTTATTTCATATCTGAAACAAAGTCGAACTGTGCGCTACTTGTAACGCGTAATCTGTGCCTTATTCGATCTCCGGGGCAACGGCAACCGCGTAAACATGCACCGGACCATGCATGTTAGAACGAAATACCACCCACTTGCCGTCCGGCGTAAATGTCACATTGGGTTCAAGCCGGTAATCATGGTTTTGCATATTCACCAAACGTGTTGCCTTTAATACGCCGGGCTTTATGAGATCAGCCGCATTGGGCGCGCTGATCCCGGCTACGTCATTGATAGGTTGCGACTCAAATAAGTAAATCCATTTACCCTCTTGGGCCCGGGCCACCATTTCCGCATCACCGCCGTCGCCAGCAAACAGGTTGCCATCCGGTGAAATATTAAAATGCACCGACCAGTAGTCCCGGGGCATGTGTCGCCAGACCCGTTCTTTGGTCTTCATGTTATAACTGGCGAGCCAGAACACCTCGCCGCGCGGGGTTTGCAAGTCATAAAAAATGCGTTCACCACTGGCGTCAAAAAACTCATGACCGGCAATTTCCATATTCATGGTTCGGTGGTGCACTTTTTGATTGTCACTGCCGTCAACACGCATGGTCCAGATGCGGTCGACCTTATGCCATGGGCCTTCATGGCAATACATCAACTGACCCGGATCGCCAGGTGAGAACTGAATATGATTTAACCAGTCGGTCGCTTCGTGCACTGTTTGTTGCTCACCGGTGGAAATGTTAAAGGTAAACATTTGCATGGGAATGCGGGCTTCCAGACGCTCGTTAATACGCACTTCTTTAGCCTCGGCGAAACTGAGTGGCTTACCGTCCGGTCCAAGGGCTTCATAGCGCGCTTCAAAACGGCTGTTGCGAGGACCGGATTCCAAATTGTGCTCGCGCTCGGCCACTGCGCCGGCTAAAAGCGTTTCATTACTGTTGATGGTGTGAATTTTACCGGCCGGGATCGCGCCAAGCTCTTCAACGGCACCGGTATCTATATTTACCCGTAATAGTTCGGTAGGCTGCTGCAATTCATTTTGCGGATGCACTTTCTGGCCGTTATCACCAGTAATGCGGGTGAGATACACATTGCGGGTTTGTTTACCAACAAACAAAATACCCACATCAGGGTGTTCATACAGGCGCTTTACCGACCAGTCGCTTAAATCTACTACGGCTACCCCATTTGGATTGGTCACCGATATGACCATTTTGTCGCCCTCTGCGGTGTAGGCATTCTGATGGAAATATAGCGACCGTGAACCGGGCTCTTCTGACACCCTAACAATCCGGTGACCGGTGTCCTTGTCGATCCATGATTTGGCGATACCGGCCTCGCTGTTGCTTTGAGTAGATGCTGAACAGGCCGTCAATAAAAGGGTGGCGCCTGCCACTATTGTGATGAGTTCTTTCATTTATCGACCCACCGTGTTATTGCCCCACAGCTTGTCATACGACCAGCCCGACAAATCTTCTACGATGGCACGGTTTTCGTTACTGAGCGGTGCGTCCTGCCCATTTTTAAAGCGCTCAATTTCGGTCATGAGCACCTCATGGGTTTCTTTACTGAGCTTAAACTTGGTGGACACCCAAAAACCAAATAACAACACCACCAGCGGACCCGCGGCCAACATAATTACGATGGTTGAGATGGCTTCATTGCTTTGTAATTCTTCACCCGAGGCAAATCCGCCAGCCTCAAGAATAACCCCCACCGACATTACTGCAATGGCCTGCGTAGCCTTGCGGATAAACGTCATAACACCGGCAAAGCTACCTTCACGACGACGGGCGGTGACAATCTGATCCACGTCGGCCATATAGTTATAGGTATTCCACGGAATGTAATTTAACGCACCGCGACCAAAGCCGGCCACAACCACCCCGGCGCCCAACCATAGCAAGCTGAATTCGTTGGTCATAAAGAACATTGCCAGCAGCAGTAAGATCCCCGCAAAGTAGAATACAATAGCTACCCGGTAGCTGGGTGCAGGGCCAAAGCGCATCACCAGCGGAATGGCCAGGGCCACCGCCACTAATTGTGCTATGTAGGTCACGGCCATCATTTCTGAAGCAATAACCACCGTACCGCCAATCGCAAATACCACAAAATAGGTAAACACGGCATTAAACACATCCTGACTAATATAACCACCCAGGTACATGCCCAAATGTAAGCGGAAGGCACGGATACGCATTGTCGAAGACAGATTTCTAAACAGGGTTTTAAGGGTGCCGGTAACGGTCCAGTTCTCATCTTTGGTGAGCTCCTCTTCGCTCAGCTCGCTGGCGTCACGCTCCCACGTAAAGAACCACACGCCAAAGACCACCAGCATGAAGACAACGGAGAAAATCGACCCCATGATTAAAAACGTTGATGCGGACTCTTTACCGCCGGCAATGCTGACAATCCAGCTGGGCAAAATGCCGGCGAAAATAGCCGACACCTGACCGGTAAGAATGCGCGCGCCAGCCAGTTTGGCCTTTTTTTTGTAGTCATCGGTCATCTCGGCAGCGAGTGTCTCATAAGGGATGAGCACCGAGGCATACACCAGCTCGAAAAACACATAGGTGACTAAGTAGTACCAGTATTCCTGGCCGCTTACCCACATCAGGGCAAAACTGGGCAGGAGCGGAATAGCGCCGATTAAGAACACCCGTCGGCGTCCAAACCTGCGACCAATTTTGGTCCGCCCGAGGCCATCTGAAATATGCCCAATCAGGGGGCTCGCCACGGCATCGAGAATGCGCGCAATGGCAAAAATAGACGCGGCCTGAACGGCTGATAAGCCACAAAATGTGGTATAGAAAAACAGGATCCAGCCGCTGATCACGGCCATCGAGCCTGCACCTAAAATATCGTTAAGCCCGTAAGCAATATAGTTGACCGGCTTGAGTTCACGACGGGTCATAACACACCCTCCCAGTTAACAGATTAAATACTGATTAGATGTAGCTATTCATAAATTCAACGAGGGCAAAAATAGCCATCGATTGCCCGTAGGGCATTGAGGTCAATGGAATATCGCGATAGCCCTGCAAGTCGTCAAAGACCGGCGTGCCAAAGGACACCTGTTGCAATTCACCGCTGTCGTCAATGTTTGCCAGTACCGCTTTGATAGCCTTAATAGCACAGGGCTGGTACTCGGCGCTGATGTAGCCTTTGCGCACCGCTTTTAAGATGCCATAGGCAAATCCGGCGGCAGCCGAGGCTTCCAGATAAGAATCAGGATCATCCAACAAAGTGTGCCACAAGCCATCCTCGTGCTGCGTTTTCACCAACGCTTTTACCTGAGCTTCGAGCGTTTCAATCAGGAACATACGCAGGCCGTCGGTTTCCGGCAGGTCAAGCAATTCAATGAATTCAGGAATGGCAATAGTTACCCAGCAGTTACCGCGGGCCCACAGGGCATCGGCAAAATTATGTCGACCATCGAAGGTCCAGCCGTGAAACCATAAGCCGGTCTTACGGTCAGCCAGGTATTTAATGTGCAGCATAAACTGGCGCTTGGCTTCTTCTACATAGTGCGGGCGATTGAGCAGCAAGCCAATTTTAGCCAGCGGCATAACCGACATCATCAGCGTGTCATCCCACAGCTGCTGATAGTTTTCTGAGTTAAACACAATATGCTGAATGCCATTTTCTTCGGTACGTGGAATACCATCCATGATCCACTCAGCCCATACATCCAGGTATGGCAGGTAGCTGCGATTGCCGCAGCGCTCCTGCATGTAAGCCAGGGTTAAAAACGGCGACATCGTGTTAACGTTTTTAGTAGGCGTGCCTTCGGCGAAGCGATTGGCAAACCACTCCTCAATGATTACCCTGGCTTTTTCGTCACCGGTGATATCCCAGTATTTCAATAAACCGTAAAGGCCAATGCCATGTGTCCATTCCCAGTCGTTCCAGCCTTTGGTATCGATTACCCGGCCATCATCGAGCTTAAGCAGAAATTCACCGGTATCGTCAGTAATGTTGACCAGGTTATCAATAAGCTTATCAATGCTTTGCGTAACGGTGGCGAAGTCAATGTCGTGAGCAATTGCAGGCATGTTAAATCCTTCTACTTGTATTGGTTTCAAAATAAACCGGGCGAGGGTCTTAACCCTTGAAAAAAACGACTGTCGCCAACGGTTTCAAATAAGATTGCGCTGAATAATTGACGTCACTGTACATCAATTTACATAATATTAACGCGATTTAACGTTTTTGTTTCAAATGCGAAATAGACGTTCAAATATGAAATGACGCAAAAAGAATAGAGCGTAAATTCAATACCTTACCTCTATATGATCCGAACCACCTCGCGGCGGTTCGGATCCTTTTTGCAGACTAGTCGAGGGCGTCGGGTACCAACGCCAGGTTTTGAATAGCGGCCAATCCCCACTGTGAGGCATCGTTTGTCGACACCCAGGGCGCTTCATCAATCGGGTTCAGCACAGCCGGTCCGGTGACATGGGTAGTACTGAGACGGTCCTGTTGACCAATGATGCTGGCAAATTCCTGGGTGCGGCCAAACTCCTGCCAGGCCCGGCGGGCCAATTCAGGATCGCCCGTTTGGTATGCCGTATAAGCAGTCAACCGCGAATGCGCCGCAGACAGGTTCGGCCGCTTAGACATCCCCAGCGCCGCTTCCTGGGTGGCTTGATCGGCATTATAAAGCCGGCCGTACTTCAGCCAGGCTGCTTTATAAGCCGGCACATCCAGCAGTTGATTCAATTCGGTATTCACTTCAATTAAGCCAAATACCGCGCTTAAGTGGGAGATCCCCGGCTTAACATTATCGTAGGGCAACAGTTTTTGCTTATCGACGTCGTAACCAAAAGCGCCGGCGAAAAAGCCCAGCGGATGCTCGCCAATGACTCGCATGGCATCGAGCAGACGATCGCGGTATCTGACATCGCCGGTGCGCTCCCAGGCCGTCAGCCAGTTAGCTGCGGTAGCACTCCAATCGGTACCAGCACCAATTTTAGCCATGCCGGGCATGGGATTCTGGCGCGCCACTTTGCGGGTCGGATTGAGCACGCCCAGTGCCTTGTCGGCATCTACCACCTCGTTAAGTACGTCGCCGGTACGATCGTCACCAGTAATATAATAATGGAAACGACGGTAGGCAGCGGTACTGATCCGTAGTTGCTTGGCACTACAGCCCCAGTGTTGCACGTTGTGGCGGGTACCCAGCCCCTTAAAGCGACCGGCATGGTAAATATCCACATCGCGATTATGCCGGGTCATGTTTTCTGCCAGATGAAAAGTGGTGGGATCACCACTGCGCAAAAATGAATACCACAGCCATAAATCCGGTGATAACTCTGAATTATCCCAGGCGTAACCGCCAATATCGTAGCGCCACACATGACGGTCGACATCGTAGGTGTGCATAACATCACCGAAGTTCCAGAAGCCATACCAGTGGCGCTGTTCCACCTGGCTGCAATAATATTTGACCTGAAAATCGAGCCGGTCCTCAATTCCTGCTTTCGCGGGTGTTGAGCGGTCGGGCAGTGTCCATAAACCACCAAATACATTGGTTGCCAGATAATCGGCCGGAGCCGCCACAACCTGAGGCGGCTGCGCGATGCTACTGGCCATCTCCACGGTTTTCTGGCGGCTGGGCGTTGTATCCATAATGCCCAAGGTAAAATCGGTGGTGCGGGCTACGCCATAGGCAGAGCCGAATTCAGGCTCGTAGTCTTCATAGATAATATTCAGTGCATCGAGCTGTTCATCGTAGGTGTCCTGACCCATGCCATCATGGTAAAAGCGAACATCCATGGCGGGCGCTTCAGGCGAATAAAACCAAAGGGTGGCCTCAGCCACCTCTGCACCGGCATTGCGTATGTCGACCTGAACCGGGTGTAACTGCCAGAAATCCCGCATGCCAAACACAATGCCACCCGATGTCCCACCAAGATAACTCACACCTGACGCGCGCTGGCCCTGATCAGAATCAATCCAGGCATGGCCAGGTTTGGTGCGCTTTTTAATGGCAAAGCCATTGGCCGATAATTGCGACAGGGTAAAGTCGTTCCACACCGGTATCCAGTGCATACGATTGCTTACCCTCTCATCCCATTCACTTAACGGCGGGGTTGCCACGCCGGCAATTTGCGCATCGCGTACCGCCTGGCCCGGATCGCGTCGCAGGCCGGTTATGCCTTTAACGCCCTCTCCCCACAGGCCTTCATCCTGCCCCACAAAGCGAATATGACGGTTATACAACTCATCGCGCTGAACCACGTTAAAGCGCAAGCCTAACCCGCGAATGAAGTCGTTTTGATCGTCGCCATCGTAAATAAAAGTATGACTCAACCTGATTGATTCACCGCCCGCATATCCATATACACGCAGTGTGAAGGGTAACCAGCTGCGCCCGTTGGGCAATTTGTGTTTACCGGTTATTTTCACCACACTGCGTACCGGACCACTTTGCTCAACCGTCACGCTCTCAACATTCGACGCAAAAGCAGTTACCTCGGCAGGTTGTTCAGGTTCGTTAACCGGCGCATCCTGCACCAGCCCAACCAGCCGTGCTGACTGACCTATGGTTTTTCCATTGCGACGCATTAACCGGATAATATCCCGGCCCTGCTTACCTATATGAAGCTCTACAACACCGGTATCCAGCACAAAGTGATCCGACTGTTCAGTCACAAACGTGGCGGCCGCTGGTTGCGGGCCATTGCCTGGCAGTATCTTAAAATGGTTGCCTGGCTGAGCTCCGGCGGGGATTGCGTGAGCTGTCCACTTTACGCTGCCGTCGGGCCAGTAGGCCGTTGGCCAGCTTTGCAGTGGAATAGCCGTGCCGTCTTCAGCGATGAGCCTGAGTGCATCCGAAGGTTTACGCTCGCCTTGTTTCCATGGGTAGCCCCAGGTAGCGCCGCTTTGATAATCGGGTGCATTACCATCAACCCAACTTAGTGTGCCCGGAACGCGTTTTACGTGGGGTGTTTCAGCCACCTTACTGACAGTGGTACTACACCCGCTTGCTGATAATGCCAACGGCAATGACGCCGCCATGCTGCCCTGTTTTAAAAAAGTGCGTCTGTCCATTGTGTACTCCAGCGCTGTATTACATCCACTCAAATTATGATTGACATTGAGCGATTTGTTTAACATTTTGTTAATTTATGATTAATTAGTATCATAAAATAATCAAATTGCGATAAATAAGCCGAAGATTATTGGTTTAATTGATTCACATATGAAACTCGCGCAGTAGTTTGGATTTTCAACCCAGAGGAACTCATCGTCATGAACACTCGTTACCCGCGTTGGCTTGTTTGCCTGTTATTGGTGACTGCCGCTGCAGGTTGTTCAAAGCAGCCGGCAACAAGCAGCAACAACACACCCACCGCCACCGAATCAGCGTTAACCGGTACGGTGGAAAAAGGTGCTCTGCTATACAGCAATCCTTTGTCTAGCCCTGCCAGCATTGCCGATTGGGTGATGGAAGGCCCTGGTGAGCTGACCTTTAAGGATGGTTGGATGCAGATGTATTCACCGGATGAAGCCATGCACCATGTGTTTTGGTGCCCGGAAGAGTTTCCGGATAGCTTTATTGCAGAATGGCAGGCACAACCACTAACAACCGATGCCGGCCTGACCATTGTATTTTTCGCCGCCAAAGGGGTCGATGGCGAAAGCATTTTTGACCCGTCGTTACCCGCCCGTGACGGTACCTTTAGCCAGTACACTGAAGGCCGGATCAACAGTTATCACATTTCTTATTACGCTAATGCCGCACATAACCCGGACCGCGGCCATGCCAATTTACGCAAAAACAACACGTTTACCTTGTTACAAGAGGGCAAGGTAGGGATCCCGACCTACTCAGATAAAGTGCATCAGGTTAGATTGGTTAAGCACCATAACCACATTCAGCTCTTTGTTGATGACAACAAAGTGATTGATTACACCGACAACCAACCGGTTATCGACGGAGTCAATACCGGGGCGCCCTATACCAGCGGCCACATTGGTTTCAGACAAATGCAATGGACACACTTTCAGTATCGCAACTTTAGTGTCTGGGCAATTGAATAATAACGAAGGATATGCCGAAAGGGTGGTGATTATACCAATCCGCATAGTAGTTTACCCACTCAGCAAGACTGTCGGGCTTTCTGGCTAGGCTTGGTTGCACAGGTTTGGTGGTTCCAAATCAAGCAAGCGTAACAACGCCAGAAAGTCTGCCAGCTCACCCTCAGGGAATTGCCCAAAGGGAGTGGCCAAAACGACTTACCTCTGTGTTGCGTCCTCTGGACATAGAATGACTATGCCGCAGAGAACGCGTCGTGATCTAAGTCGTTTTGTTTCACTCTGAGAGGGTAAACTACTATGCGGATTGGTATTAGACGTGAGCGGGCGTCACCACGCCCGCTGCAATAGCTTACGCGACCAGACTTTTAACGTATTGATTAAGCTCGTCATCCTGGCTGTTATCAAAAAGACAGCGCTGAAAACGTTCACCGGTGAAGGCAACTTTAACCAGCTCCTGGTCTATTTTACGCAAGGTATCAACATAGCTGTCTGCCGCTAATGCGGTCTTTAACTCGGCAAGAATACCTGCATTCTTAACTTGCGGTTCACGTCTTTCAACAGGATAGCCCTCACCGCGGCCACCGGTCAGTGACTTTTCAAAAATGTACCGAGCGTTAAGTTCAGCACCCCAGCCAAATCCCTTAGCAAAAGGCAGGGCTAATGCATTGCCGTTATTCACCTGATTAAACAAAAAGGCATCAGACGGATCGATACAATAACCACAATACACGCCAGGCTGAGCATTGAGCGACATCAGAGCTCCCTGACCTGTACCGCAACCAGCAAAAACAAAATCGACTGCATTAGCGTTCAGCAACGCGCCGGCCATAATGCCTAAATGGACATAGGTAAGATGATGATCATCTTCGCTGTTCATTCCTACGTTGTAGACTTCATGACCTAACTCATCTGCAACATTTTGCAGCTCGTTTAGCACTATTGAATTTTTTGACGCCTGGCTATTTTCCATCATCAACGCTACTTTCATGGCAACCCTCAAGCTTGTATAACTTTAAAGCACGGACGCTATCATCATTGTTCAGCAAATAATACGCGAACAGGGCTTTAACGCTTTTAATTTTCATATCTGAAATACCGGCAGCGCAAAACGCAAACTTCACTACTCCCGGCGTTGATTGGTACCCGCTTCACCCGCTAGGATGGCAGGCAAACCGAGGAAGGGCGAAAGGATAAAACAGGCTTTACTTCTTGTGCACATTGAGTGTTAATACTAATCCGCATAGAAGTGCGCTGTTCCAGTCACCCATTTTTCAAACCGCTCTGTCAGGGTAAATGAAATACCCGGGTGAGCGGTTGCGTTACCGGGCTGTTATCACTGTTATGAGCCATAATATCGCCCATATACGCCCACCATTTCTGCATTATCCCGGTAGCGGGTAAATCGTCCATACCATGCTCATCACTACGCCACAAAACACCAAACAGCTGTAGTGTTTCGGGGTGCAAAAAAATGGAGTAATCCTCTATACCCGCGGCTTTGAGTTCGGTTACCAGTTCCGGCCAAATCTCATCGTGGCGACGCTCGTACTCTTTTTCACAGCCGGGGTTAAGCTGCATAACAAAAGCAATTTTTTCCATCAGGCCTCCTGATTGGTGTTAATAATTAATCGGGCGTAAGGGCTCAGCAATGTGGAGGGGCCCAGTGTTCGACCACTGAGCATATCGGTAGCCCCAGCGGGTAGCGAAACGGTTTTGCTCTCATTGAGCATATTCAGCACTATCCACAGCAGTTTACCCTGCGAGCTTTTTCGCGGCACTATGACTATGCCCTCAGGTACATCAAAGTGCATTTTCACCCCGGCCTGCTGAGCATAATGCCTAATCAGCCGGTTGAGCATTGCATCGCTGTTATCCCCATGGGGTTGCGCGCCTAACATTACCAGCTTGCCTTTGCCTATTGGGCGCTCGGTGGCAAAGGCGAGTCCTTTGGCACGACCTTTGGTGATGGTACCTACAATACTCGTACCTGCTTTCGCTTTTACCGCGGCGCACCAACCACTCAGCTCACTTTCCACACCCAGCAATTCACCTTGGGCTTTGGTGCCAGTAAGTGGTAGTAAATACTGGGTGCTCACACCGGCCATTTTCTCCAGTAAGCCAAGACCCGCCTCTACCGGCACCGTATGTTCTTTGCCGCGCGTGCCGGTAACAGGTCCGGCAATCCAAATCCCGCCGCGCCGCATAAAGGCCTCAGCACGAATTAAAAATGCCTCACTCACATAGGGCATGGCAGGGGTAATCAGTAGCTTTAATCCGTCTAAGGATGCGCCCTCAAAACGGGCCTCGCGATGCAGGCCTGCATCCAGTAGCTGTTTATGCCACATTTCGACAATGCCACGATAACGATTAGGGAAACCGGCACGCTTATCCAAAGGTTCGGTTTCAAACATAGCGCGGGCATGATCCGAGTAAGTCACCGCCACTTCAGGGGTAATCAGTGTTGAACTGAGCAATGTTGGTTCAAGTTGCTGTTTAGCTTCACTGACTTTTTTCACTTCGTGATAGCCGATAGATGGTGCGTTCCAGGCACTTTTTACGGCGCTATGGGGAAGCTCCGCGCCGCTGCGTTGCTGACGCCATAACCAGTAGCAAAACCCTTCTCCACCAAGGGCATAAATCAAACTGGCCTCTGCGGCCAAGAACCCCGCCGGGTGAATGGGCTGATGATTGCCCAACCAGCCATTGTGGGCCACGCTGGTTTCCATGAGCCAGAATGGCCGGCCGGGAATAGCGGCTCGATACAGGTCAGAACGAAATACCAGTGTCGACCATTGCTCAGCGGTTGGATAGGCATCATAGGCGGCAAAATCCAGCGCCTGCATGGAGCGTTCATGATGAATATTAAATGCCGGGTTGTCGTTGTGCGTAATCGGCAAATCCGAAAACTCGCGGATGACGTTACGCTGCGCCAGCATAAAATCCGCTACACTCTCGCGGCAAAAGAGTTTATACGCGGTGATGAGCGAGGCATTATGCAAAAACGGCGTCGTCACCGGCGCGGGCACCTGGTCAAAATTATTGTAATGCTGACTCCAGATATGGGTGCCCCAGGCTTCGTTAAGTGCCTCAATGGTACCGAAGCGCTGTTGCAACCACTTACGCCAGTTGGCAATAGCGGCATCACTGAAATCTTCTGCCACATGGGCTTTCATTTCGTTATCTAATTGCCAGCCAATCAGCGCCGGGTGGCGGCCGAGTTCATGGGACATGCGGCGAATGATACTAAAGCAGGCTTCGCGGACCGCCGGGTGCTCATAGCTGGCGTGCTGACGCGCGCCATGACTCATGACTGTCCCCTTGGCGTTTTTATGGCATCGTTCGGGATGATTGTGAGTCAGCCATGCGGGAGGTGTTGCGGTTGGTGTACAGAGCACCACATCAATCCCGGCGGCATGCATTTTATCCATCACCGTTTTAAATAACCTAAAGTCATAATCGCCGGGCGTGGTTTCCATGGTCGACCAGGCAAACTCGGCCATGCGTACCAGATTGATGCCTAACGATTGCATTTCGGCAATGTCGGCATCCACATCGGCATCCGGCCATAACTCTGGGTAGTACGCCACACCATGAATGAGCTTGTTGATTTTATACGGGCGCGAAACAGCCGCAGCAGCCGCCAGTGCATTGTGCGATAAAGGCGCCATGAAAGCGCCTAACACAGCACTTTTACCGGCCAGACAAAATAGATCGCGTCGTGAAAATGAAGGCATAGAGAATTCCTTGATTAACCGCAAAAGGGGCATCAATGATGCCCCTGCTTAAATCACTGTTTATGCTGCTTAGAACTGATAAATCACACCTACCGAGTACTCGCGGCCAGCCCATTGCAGGTCGGACAGGCGGCGCGGGCCAGCGTTGTATGATTTCACTTCGCCGGTGAGGTTACGGCCATCTATATAGGCGCGCAAATCATCAGTAATGTTGTAGATAAATTTGGCATCCATATACCCTGAGTCGTCAACAAAAACCGGGTTACCAGAGCGGTCAGCCGGATTAATCAGGTATTCGTCACGGTAGTTATAGGCAACCCGGAAACTCCAGGTATCCGTTTCGTAAAACGCGGTGACGTTGTAGCTGTTTTCAGACTGTGACGGGAAGGGCAGTTCCTTACCGGTTAACTGGTTGAACAAACCCACATCATCGGCGGTCATATGGGTGAAGTTTATCGCGCCCCCGAAGCCATCGAATGGCTCTGGCAACCAACTAAAGATGGTTGAGGCCTGCAGCTCAAAACCTTTGGTGGTGACACCACTGCCATTGATTTTTTGGCGTACATCAAAAGAGCGTCCGTCATTAAAGAAGTCCACATCAAAGCGGGTAGTCGGATCAATAACCCAGCTGTTGATATCTTTAACAAAGTAGGCACCCGAGATAATAGTATCTTCATTGGGATACCAGTTCAGAGCGATATCAAACTGTTTGGCACGGTAGGGTTTTAATGCCGGGTTACCTGCAGTACAGTAGTCCCGCAGGTCATCCAGCTCGTTGCGCGAGGTACGATAAATGGTACAGCTGGCGTTAACGTTGAGGTCGGTAATTTTAGGTCGCGACATCACTTTGGCGGTGCCAAAGTACAGTACCAGTTCGTCCTCAATGAGCGCTAAGTTTACGTTTAAGCTCGGCAGAAAGTCGTTGTACTCTTCTTCAACCGTTTTACGGCCGTTAAAGGTATCCGGGTGATCGGTGTCTTCGATGCCTGGTAAAGGCTCGCCGGTAACCGGATCGGTCAGGACATTGCCGTCGTCATCTACCTGGTCGACGATAATCCGCTCAAACACGTCTCCGTTCGCCGCCGTTTGGGTTTCAACATAACGGGCACCCACGTTACCCCACAGGCGCATCCCGCCAATGTAGGTTTCGAAGTTAGTTTGCAGGTAAATCGCCTGGGTATCGACCTCTACATTGTAGTTACCCGTGCGCACATCTAAGTCCTGACGGGTAGTAAAGTCGTTCGCGACCGCCTGAATATCTTCAATAAAGGGGTATGTGTCCACCGCCTGATAGTTACCAATGGTGTCTACCCCAAGGCTGTAACCATCAAACAGAGTCGGCGACTGAAACGTATTGCCGGTAATCAGGGCTATTTGGTCTTCCATGGTCCATTCCATGGATTCGCCGGTTTCCGGGTTTTCGTAGGTACTGCCTACATCACGAATAATGTTGTACTGGAAGTTAGCATTTTCGTAACCCTGGTTACGCACCTGCACACCGGCTCTGATGAGCGTAAGGAAATCTGAATCGGGGATATAGGTCAGATCCAGCTTGGCCATGGTTTCGTCAGACTCGTCCTGGCTGGGCGCATATTTATATCGTGAGCGAGACACATAGCTGGCCGGATCGTTGACATCAAAGCTATTTGACGTATCGGTAGGATCATCAGGGTTAACAATATAACCGGTGTTAAAATCCCATTCCGGCGCGCCGCGGCTATCCAGGTCAACCTGCACCCCGGCAACACCATTAGCGGTAATATGGGTATCCCGTGAGTCAATATCCTGCTCGGCCAGCGAGTAAGCCACCTGGCCTTCTACTCGCCAGGCATCCTTGCTGTACTCAAAGCCGGTCTCGTACATTTCGGTGGTTTGATCCCAGCCGAACTCCAGCGTCCGGTTGGTCACTGTGGCAGCCGCCGTTTCAAAGTAGGTCACATTGTGCTGATCATCCACTATCACCGAATCCGGGTTGATACGCGCAGCAGATTGCGATTCTAAGTGCAGGTTTAAGTCCAGCGCTTGTTTATCGCGGGTATTGTGAGTGTAGCTTGCGTGAGTTTGCAGATTGTCAGTCAGACGATACTGCACAACCACGTTAGCACTAAGACGGTCTTCCTCACGGCCCCAGATGCCATAGCGAGGCAGACGCGGCGAAAAGTCAAACCACTGCTGCTCACAAGCGGCCTGGTCAGCGGTGTCTGTACAGGCAGCTTTATCGGTTACGTCGGCAAAATTGGCATCTTCAAAGGTCTTTTCCGGTGAGTTGTCGTAGTCGGCAAAACGGGCCCATTCGGTATTACGCAAAGCATGGATCATGGTGTTTTTGGTTGATCCGGTTACATTGACCAGCACACCCAGATCGTCGTTAAACTTATACACGCCGGTGGCATTCCATTTGTTACTTGGATCGTCGATCAGGTCGTTATACTGGCCTTCAGCATTGACCGACAGGAAGTTTTCATCAAACTCATTCGGCTTACGGGTATTAACCTGTACGGTACCGCCGATACCGCCTTCAGTGAGGCGCGCTTCAGACCCCTTTATGACATCAACAGATTTAACCAGCTCAGCCGCCATGTCACGAAAATCTACCGCGCGACTTCCACTAAAGCCCTGCGCCGAAACATTGTTTACCTCAACGCGCAGCAGGCCCGGCTCAACACCACGAATACTGATCCCCTGACCTTCACCAAAATCACGGTCGAGCTGAACACCCGGAATACGTTGTAAGGCTTCACCGACGTTTTTGTCCGGGAACATGCCGATATCTTCGGCCACCAGTGAATCGGTAATAGTGCCAGCCATTTTTTTACGATCTAACGCGCTGCGCTGACTAAAACGAATACCTTTCACTTCGATAATCTCGGTATCTTCGCCCTCGGCGTCTTTATCTTTTAACTCGTCAGCCTGTTGCTGCGCGACAGTCTGATCTGACTCCTGTGCCCATAGCGGCGCGCTGGCAAAACAGGCTCCGGTTAGTAAAATGGTAGAAATACTGGTGGCAATCAGTTTGCGCGATGTATTTATCGTAGCTTGAGTGGCTGTTGTGATGTTGCGTTCCATGACGTTTTCCATAGTAACCTCGTTCGCTTTTCAAAGGCTGGCTTCGGCGCCAGCCAAAGTAAACATTATTTTAATATTTTGTTTACAACTGCATTTATCCTAGTAACCGACAGAGGCCTTCGTCAACACAAAACCATCAAAACCACTCACCAATATGCATAAACAATCATTTAATTTCATATATGAATAAATCGCCCTGAACTGACCGTATATTTTGGGTGGTTCATCTGCTTATACAGCGCGCTTCTACGCCTTAAAGTCAGCAAAAATGAGGGCCACCTGACACCTGTCCAATCTGCCACTAAGACCAACAGAATAAGCCTTTCAGCCTTAATTCAGAAAAGCAAAATACCGCTGCAACGCGAGTTGATACGGATGTTCAATAAGCAGGGGATAACAAAACAATCAAAAGCGGTTTTCGACCACACACTGATTGAGTAAATTGAGTATCTTAGTCACATTGTTTTGATTGGTACTTTCCAAAATTATGTGCACATAAGGTTTATTTTGCTCGATTAGACGAAACAGATGAGCGTGATCCATTTCACCGGTACCTGAAGGTAAATCTCCCGTTTTGCGGCCATCATTGTTAACAAAATCCTTACAATGCACAGCAACAATATGTTCGCCGAACCGCCTGAACGCGTCATCCATCAACTGCTGTTGCTGTTCGCATTGGTCTGGCGGAAAGAAATTCACCGGGTCGTAGATCACTTTTACATTCGGCGAGTTAACCCTAATCAATAGCTGCTCCATTCGCTCGTAGGTATTCACTGTATGGTGATGTGCCACACCTTCGATGCCCACAAAGACTCCGTGTCGCTCTGCCACACCGGCGAGCCGCCTGACACTAACGACCAGCTCTTCAAAGGCTTGCTCCGACTGGTTATCCGGATGATAGGTACAATCGGCATTGCGGGAGCCGGTTTCGGTGCCCACGATGGCACAACCAAAATCCCGGGCAAAAGTGAGGTGCTCTTCAAAGCGTTGCAGAGAGAGTTCGCGCAGCACCGGGTCAGGATGAATCGGGTTGATATAACAACCCAACACGGCAATGTTGATATTTTGCCGGGCAAATTCATCACGCACGTGATTAGCAAACCCCGGGGTAAGTTGCCCCGGGTTTTCACTTATAAACGGGAAAGACTTAGCGGGCGCCAATTGCACACAACTTACCGGATACTGGCCGATGATACCGGCGATTTCTGCCGGTGTACCCTCACCATAATCGTGGGCACGAACCCCTAGATTAAGTGCATTCATTATTCCACTCCCTGAATATCTTCTGCCAGACTGTCTACAACGGCTATTCCCAACATCGGCGCAAGCTGTTGGGCAACTATCTCAGCCGTGAGTTTAGCGCCTGCCAGGCTGGTATGGGTACGTGCGTCAGCAAACAAGGCATTGACCTGCTCTTGTCCCAGACTGTCATAGTGACTGGCAACATATTGATGCAGATCTATCAGGGGCACCTGAGCTTGTCGGGCCACCAGAGTTGCCCATGTTGGATAGCTGTTTGTGGCGCGGGCAATGCGTAGCCCGTCCGTCTCCCACACCTTGCGCGGCACAGGTGTGCAGATTACCGGCAGCATGCCCCGAGCACGCGCCTCACCGATCATTTTGCGTAAATACCAACCATAGCTGTGTACAGTTTCGGTTTTGCCTGTGAGCAGGTTATCGATGACCACCTGTTCATGGCCAATGCCCCTGATGGTGCCCCGGGCCCGGCTGTCATCATTTAGTGCGCCAGCATCATTGTGGCCAAACTGAATCAATACGATGTCGCCTGGGCTCATCATGTTCAGTGCCCGCGCCCAATGGCCTTGCGTAACATAGGTTCTTGAACTCAGGCCGCCTACCGCACGATTGACAATGTTAAGTGGCGGGTTACCTAACCAGTCGGCAATAAAATCACCCCATCCCCACTGACCATCACGGCCGTCGCCCCAGCCGTTACGTACGGTTGAATCACCCACCAAAAATACACTCTTGCGATCTTTGACCGCTTTTACCGGCAACCGAACAAAGCTCCAGTCGTAGGCTGCAACGGCTTGTCCCTGCGCTGAAAAATACGATTTGTCGAGACCCGGGCGCAATCCCTTTAGCGCTGCAACAATGTGCCTGGCATGCAGCTCTGCCCCCGCATCGTTATAATGGGTATGATCTTTAGGGTACAGCGCGGCAGTAGCCTCACTCCCTAACAATTCCAGCTCATCAGCCACGGCATTAGTTAAATCGATGTAGGGCGTATCCAGTTCCCAGGCTAACTGATACATCCAATAGCCATACTGACCCGAACCACGCTCAATGCGATGCCCCTGCCAGATATTACGTACGGTCAGTGACATCAACACCGGCTTAGCGCCTTTAGCCTTAACGTCGCTGACCATTTTACGTATGTAATAACCAAACGAGAATACACGTTCTTGCTTTCCGGTAAGCTGGTTGTCGATATCAACAAAGTCGTCACTGATACCACCGATGGTTCCGCGGGCACGACGCTCATCGTTAATGGGGCTGGCATCGTTATGACCAAATTGAATAATCACTACATCGTTTGCTTTAACGTCAGCAAGTAAATCATCCCACAGCCCTTCGTTAATAAAAGTACGGGTACTGCGTCCACCACGAGCGCGGTTATCGATGTTCACTTTGTCGCTAAAAAACTGATCAAACATCGCCCCCCAACCCTGATGCTCCGCATTTTTATAGGTGGCTGCTGTGGAGTCTCCGGCAATAAATATCGTGGCCGGAGCCAGCACATCGGCTTCGTTGGCCTGGGCGCCCAACGAGCTAATCAGTAAAAATGCACAGACACAATGAACACTGCTACGCAGTGCATAAAGAAATTTATAAGATAACCATTTCATGGCAACAGAGTCCTATCCTTCCGGGTATAGCAAATTTCAACGAGAGATAACGTATTCGGCCAGCGGCAACTGCCGGCGAGTAATGTCTTCTACCAGCATGCTGGCAAAGAGATGTGCCCCGGCCTCATTGGAATGAGTACGATCCTTTGGCACAAAAAACTGTTGAGCAGCCATCTGGCCTAGCTCGGTCACCCACGCATCTGAGAGCGCCATAAGGTCGATCAAGGGGATGTCCTGTAACTGACTGATCTTTTGTAGCGACCGTCGTACGTCGAGCTGCGGCCACTGGTGCTGTTGAGCCAGGTTGATCCCCTGGTTGCGGATCATCGGCGACACCAGTATGGGTAGCGCGCCACGAGCTTTAATAAATAGCAACAAGTCACTAAGGCGCTGCTCATACACGGCTGCTGAGGTGGTTTTATCGTTGTGACCGAGCTGAATCAGGACGATGTCCTTTTCTCGTAGTTGTTCGGCAATGGGCGCGAATAACTCGCCGTCTTCGATATTAAAGGCCTGGGTACCTTCGCCGGAATCAGCATAATTGACCACTGATACCTGCTGGCTCAGATAAGCCGGTAATACCTGACCCCAGCCGCTGTATCGGGCGATAGCAGGCTTCTCCCACTGCGGATTTTGATCGCAAACCGTAGAGTCACCAAGAATAAACAGTCTTTTATCAGGCGTTGTCGCTGTAATAGCGATCTGTTCGATTTCGTGTAATTCACCGGGTAACCATAACGTTAGCCCAGGTGAACCCTGGTAGGTATCCTGCTGCAATGGCTGACCATCAGGATGACGGGTATTGACTAAAAATGACAGGTTTTGTTGTTCAATTGCTATGGCAGATGAATGCATTAACCGACGGGATTCTGCATACACCCAGGGCGTGCTTGCTGGTTTAATGATCATTTCCACCCGATAATGGCGGGCATCACCGATGAGTGCCGGCGCAAAATCACAACGCGCAGGTGTAGCGCCATTAGCGGGCTGGCACTGCCTTACCAGAGCGGCCTCGTCGAAGACCCGAACATCGTGCTGAGTAACCTGACTCGCACACCCAGCCAATACAATGGCGGTTGTGCACAACAAAACCGAGCGGATAAACCAGTTGAGCCACATATTGTAAAACCTGAATTAAACTAATGTAAAAAACATTAACACTCAGATTCAATCACGAAAACAATCGATGACTACGTCGTATCAGATATCAATAAAATATCCCGTATATGAAACTAGGGGCTGTTGATCTTTGCTGTACACTTTTGCAGCAGTCTGTGTATCATTTAGACAAGGCGACTGTTTGCAGGTCTAGTGGGCTAAATCAAAAACAGTCAACACAGTATAAATGATACACAGGCGCTGCCCGAAGGGGTCGTCATGAAAGCATTTTACTCATTGTCACAGCCCTTTGACGTAGAACAACTATGCCTTCAGGACTGCTCCGCGATTAAAATGCTTTCATATAGACCAAAAATCGTACAGCAAAGATCAACAGCCCCTAATTATAGCTATCGACTTACCTTAATACCGACAGTTCCTCGCGGGTAATCTTCACTATCGAACCATGACGACTCCCCTGGGGCATATTTAATTGCTCGGTCAGGTCTTCCCATTCCTTAAAGTCGCGGGTGCGCATTACCCCAAAACTATGCTCTGTATACTGATCAAAATACACGTAATACCAACCATCCAGTTCAATAATGGCGGGGCCTTCAACCCATACATCAGCTGGCGAAAAAGGCGCTTGCTGTAACTGCCAGGGGCCGTGAATAGTGTTGGCGGTTGCGACCAGCAAGTGTTTGGCCGGCGGATAGCGTGTTTCATCTTTGACCAACATGGTGTAGTTCTCCCCGGTATTCACAATCGCCGCATCAATGACATTAAAACCGGGCTGGTAGAATAACTCAGTTGGTGTGAAGGTAGTGAAATCTTTAGTAGTGGTGGCAAATATGCGGTGATCCCAGCCTTTGTCGGCTTGCTTTTCGGTGTCCGGGTAGGTGCCCGGGATCGTCGATGCCCAATAGATCCAGTATTGCTGAGTAGCGTCATCCCAGTAAATTTCTGGTGCCCAGGCATTCTTTGCAGTCGGAAAGTCTTTCATTACCGGTACTAATACCTGTTCGCTCCAGTCACGCAGATTATCAGAGTGGGCAAAGCCTATGGCGGCGTCTTCCCAGCCAGACGTCCACACCATGTGAAAACGATTATCCGGCCCGCGGATAATCACCGGGTCACGCATTAATTTTGTGCCAACCTGTGGGGCCAAAACGCTTTCGTCATTATTCAGGACGGTCCAGTTAAGGCCATCTTCGCTATATGATAAGTGCAGTCCGTCCTCACCATTACCCCGAAACGAAGCAAACAATAAAATGTCGCTTCTTTCGCTATTGCCAGGTTGCTGGGCTGTGATTACTTCGCTGGCGGCTTGTTCAGCTCTGTTTTGTGGCTGGCAGCCGGTTAACAGCAGGCTGAAAATGAGACTAATAAACAGTATTCTGACCATAATGAAGACGTCCTTGATGCCGGTTATCCGGCAAATTCTTACTGAAATCGGCCGATTGTCAAAACCTAACCCCGGATTGTTTCACATAAGAACCTTCCTGACAGCTTTACAACGGCTTAATTCAGGGATTGTATTAAAGCCAATTGCAACCAGCGGCCAATCAAACGTTATCAAGTCCACATGACAACGCCGTAGCGATTAACCAGTTGGTATCAGTGAAACAAGCTACCGGCAATTTCGTTGTTATGCGTATTATCGGTGGGCTTGTGTTGAAGCTTATTATGTTAAGCGGTTTGTTTCGCCAGTTGCTGTTTAAAGTCTTTGCGATACTGACTGGGCGTTTTATTAAAACGTTTTTTAAACAAAGTGTTGTACACCGATTTACTATTAAAACCGGCATCATAAAACACGTCAGTAATACTTTTATCAAACTGCTCCGGATCCTCCAGCAGGCGCTTTGCCTCCAGGATCCGGTAGTTATTAATAAACTCGTAGAAATTGACTTCGTAATAACGGTTGATGGTGTTGGAAAGCTCTTTGACCGGAATATCCAGCTTTTCGGCCAGCCGTTCAAAGGATAAATTTTGATTGAGATAGGGCTGTTCCGCTTTCATGGTTGCCTCCAGCTTTTCCACAATCGCCATGTTGACCGGCTCTTTTTCTGCCGGTTTAGGCTTGATGGTCCCGGCACTTAAAAAGTGCGAAGCCGCCATAAACAATACCGCATTGATCAGGGCAAACTGCATGTAGTAGGAAGCAAGCCCTACATACTCAACAATGTCGTAATTAGGTAAAACGTAGAGCGAGTGATACACCTTCAGCATACTTAACAGCATTTCCCAAATCAGAATACCGGTAAAGGCCATCAATACTTTGGGCAGCCATTGGGGCACGTTGAATTTTTGAGTGACCTGCGGTTCGGCCTTGTGTAAATAATAAACTGACAGACCAGCAAAAACGACCCGGGTCATTTTGGCGATAAAATCGACCAGCACATAATTAAAATCAGCGAAGGTGTAGTCTTTTATCAGGGCGTATTTTTGCTCAAAGGACAACGCGTAGAAATGAAAATAAATAAACACGGCAAACATTAGCACCGGCGCGGCCAGCGCCGCATGCCAGCGCTGCCACCGGAAATGATTGCGGGAAATCGCGCCAATAAACAAAAACAACAGCGGGCCGTCCAGCCAGTAAGTAAAATCGAGTATGAAGAAAAAGTTAGGGGAGGCTTCCAGCACCCAGTAACGGAACGTACTGCCCCACAACACCAGCTCATTCAGGGCGATCCCGGCATGCACAGCAAAAAACGCAATCAGCAGGGTAGTGGGTATACTTTGTTTAGGACGATTAAAGCCAATATAAACAGACACAGCCAGGCATTCAAAAGCAATTAGCAGCAACACTAAGTCATGTAGATTGAACAGGGTTTTATCCATTCTGTGCAGCGCCCGAAGCTTGTTATTATTGTGTTAAGAGATCGGAATATTATCGACTCTCCCTGCTGAAATCAAACACAGAAAACAGCCAAAATCGCCGAGACGAACGTTCGCCTAAGCGCTAACTGCGCTATTGTGGCATAACCGGCTCTAACCAAAGGCACTTTCAACGCCCGCACCCAACACCAAAAAGTTCATAATATTCATAGCATTACCAGTTCTCCCCAAAAAAGAACGTTCGAGTTACGCCAACCGCTCCCCTGTAAACGACTTCCCGTGCGCGACCCCCTACACTGCTTAGCCTCTTTTAACGCTGTGAGCGCAGCATCCACATTTAAATGATAAAACTTAAGGAGCATATTTTGGCAACAGCATCGCTTACACAAGGTGTTATCGCCGCGAGCCTGATACTGGTAATATCGGCTTGTTCGCCGTCTTCCTCACCTCCGGAGAATCCCTCTGTAGGGATTCTTCATCCGCACAAGTGGCCAAAAGTTACCAGCCCGGTTAGCCAGGATCCGCACACCGAAGCGCAAATCAATACCTTGCTCACTACCATGACCATTGAGCAAAAAGTGGCGCAGATGATACAACCAGAGATCCGCGACTTTACCGTAGCTGAGATGCGCGAGTATGGGTTTGGCTCCTACCTGAATGGCGGCGGCGCATTTCCTAATAATGACAAGTACGCCAGCATGGAAGACTGGGTGACATTAGCCGATAAGATGTATGCGGCTTCGGTAGACGACACGCTCGATGGCAGTACCATTCCCACCATGTGGGGAACAGACGCGGTTCACGGCCACAATAACGTAATTGGCGCGACCATTTTTCCGCACAATATTGGCCTTGGCGCCATGCATGATGCTGAACTGATGGAACAAATCGGTGCTGCTACCGCAACCGCAGTGCGCGTAACCGGCATTGACTGGCTGTTTGCGCCCACCGTGGCGGTTGTTCGCGACGACCGCTGGGGGCGCACCTATGAGGGCTACTCAGAAGATCCGGCCTTAGTACGTGACTATGCCTCTGCTATGGTCCGAGGTATTCAGGGCGTGCCCGGCGAGAGCTTTTTAAATGATCACAAGGCGATTGCTACCGCAAAGCATTTTCTCGGTGACGGTGGCACTCAGCACGGCATTGATCAGGGCAACAACCTTGCTTCGGAACAGGCGCTCATCAACATCCACGCTCAGGGTTATATAGCCGCCATCGAAGCGGGCGTACAAACCATTATGGCGTCGTTCAACAGTTGGCACGGCACTAAGATGCATGGCAACCAGACCATGCTCACTGATATATTGAAAAACCAGATGGGATTCGATGGCTTAGTGGTTGGCGACTGGGATGGTCACGGCCAGGTTCCCGGTTGCAGTAACAGTAGTTGTGCACAGGCAATTAACGCCGGAGTAGACATCATCATGGTTCCCACCAACTGGCAAGCCATGTTTCACAATACCGTGGCCCAGGTGAACAGCGGTGAAATTAGCATGAGCCGTCTCGACGATGCGGTTCGACGCATATTACGGGTGAAGTTTCGCGCGGGTTTATTTGATGGTGTCGCACCGAAAGCCCGCGGTCTGGCCGGTAAACAAGCACTGATCGGCAGTGATACACATCGTAAGATTGCCCGTGAGGCAGTGCGCAAATCACTGGTATTACTCAAAAACCATCAACAATTACTGCCTCTTGCTCCGGCTCAGCACGTGCTGGTTGCCGGGTCAGGCGCCAACAACATTGGTAAACAATCCGGTGGCTGGACGATTACATGGCAAGGCACCGGCAATGAAAACGCTGATTTTCCGGGTGGCAGTTCAATATTCGACGGTATTCAGGCTCAGGTTGAGAAGGCCGGCGGCCGCGCCGAGTTGGCACCTGACGGTACCTTTCAGCAAGCACCCGATGTGGCTATTGTGGTCTTTGGCGAAAACCCTTATGCGGAAGGTGCCGGCGACATTGAAAGTATTGAATACCAACGCGGTAATAAGCGCGACCTGGCATTACTCAAACGCCTTAAAGCGCAGGGGATCCCGGTAGTTTCAGTATTTTTAACCGGCCGCCCGTTATGGGTTAATGCCGAATTAAATGCTTCTGATGCCTTTGTAGTGGCCTGGCTACCCGGCTCAGAAGGCAGTGGAGTTGCCGATGTGTTATTTACAGATAACAAAGGCAATATGCAGCATGACTTTACCGGCAGACTTTCCTACTCGTGGCCAGCGCTGGACGATCAGGGGGTGTTAAATAAAGGCGATAAGCACTACGCTCCCTTATTTGAATACGGTTTTGGCCTGTCTTACGGTGATAGAAGTACGGTCAGTCTGACCCTAAACGAAGTGGCCGCCAACCCTCTGGTGAAAGACTACAGCCAACCAATGGCACTCTTTCGCACCGTTGCACAAGCTGATCTGGCATTCTTTTTAGGCGATAAGGCGAGCTGGGCTGTACCGGTTGCCACCAGCGTGGTTACCACTCAGGGTTCTGATAATCTGACGCTCAGAACCGAAAATATGGCGGTTCAGGAAGATGCCCGCGAACTGACCTGGCAGGGGAATAGTCTTGCCCGGGCTTATCTGGGATGGAGTGAACCAAAAACCCTTGCCGAGTACCTTGCAAGCCACAGCGCGCTGACGCTTGATATTAAGGTATCACAGGCTCCCGATAGTTCTGTGGCCCTTGGCATGCTTTGTGGTGATAACTGTCGCGGCAGTGTGGATATTCAATCGACGCTGACAGGCCTTACTAGCAATGAATGGCATGAGCTATCGGTTGATTTACAGTGCCTGGTGAATGCTGGCGCCGAGTTAACCAATATCACCGCACCGTTTATGCTGGAGTCTGCAGGTGCAGTTAAGCTGTCGGTAGCCAATGTCAGGCTACAGCCCGAAGCGGCAACGTCTGCCACGATTCACTGTCAGTAAGCCTCTTTTCACAGGTTGCCGGATTACCGGTAACCTGGCATGCAAACTGCCCGCGAATATTCCCCTTTCTTTAACATTGTTATCGCAACCGCGCCCACTCGCTGTCAATATCCCACTGATTCAAGCCTCTGCTTGCCCAGGCAATCCACTTTCAGGCCACTTTACCCTGCCACCTTCAAATAAGTATAACTCTTTTAATATCAACAGATTGAAAAGTTCAGAACGTTCGCATCGAGAATCAGAACGTTCGTATTTACGGATCCAGAGTGATTAAAACGACATCCGCTCAGCCCGGCGTTAGGCTTCGCCATACTTTTCAAAGATGTTAATGAAAAGTTGAGCAGTTGCATACAACACGAGCACAACAACCAAGCTAGCGCAAGGGAGAAAATAATGAAAACTCGCCCCTTTACCAAAAGCCAGGTCGCCCTATCGGTGTCGCTGGTATTAAGTTCGGCGATGATCTCTACCACTCAGGCACAACAACAAACCACTGACGATACCGTTGAAATAATCGAGGTCAGTGGTATCCGCGGCAGTATGATCCGCGCTATGGATATTAAACGGTCTGGTGATGGGGTTGTCGAAGCTATTTCGGCTGAAGATATTGGTAAGTTTCCGGATACTAACTTAGCTGAGTCCTTACAACGGATCACCGGTGTATCCATCGACCGTTCAGACGGCGAGGGTAGTCGCGTGACCATCCGCGGCTTTGGCGCCGACAGAAACCTGGTACTGCTAAATGGCCGCCAGATGCCAACACCTACCCGCTCCTTTGACTTTGCCGACCTCGCCTCGGAAGGCGTCAGTGCGGTAGAAGTCTATAAAACCGGGCGTGCCTCCATCGCTACCGGCGGCCTGGGCGGCACCATCAATATTATTACTCCGCGACCGTTGGCTACCCCTGGTCGCCAGGCCAGTATTGGCTTTAAGGCCGTCAACGATGACTCAACCCAACGCGGCGACACCTGGACGCCAGAACTTTCGGGCCTTTATTCAGAGACTTTCCTGGATGATAAGTTTGGCGTGTCGTTAACCGGCAGTTACCAAAAACGCGATAGCGGTAACAGCAATGCTTCGGTAGGGGCTGGCTGGCGTTCGTTTATTGCCGGTCAGGATGAAGGCGGCTGGGGAAATCTGCCCGCCGAAGATCCGGATAATTCCTATTTAAACAAGCCCGCCGACGGGGTGACGTATGCGGTCCCACAAAACCTGGTTTATCAGTTTAACGAAGCTTACCGAACCCGTATCAATGGCCAGCTAACCCTGGAATATCAGGCCACCGACAAACTCAAAGCCCGGCTGGACTATACCTACTCAGAGCGCAGTATCGACCGTGAACTAACCGACATGTCGACCTGGTTCTCGTTCAATTATAACAACGCCACCATGGTGTGGTCGGAACCCAATAGCGAAGGGGTGGCTTATCCTATCCAGTATCAGGATACCGATAACTACAGTGACGACGTGCAGCGCGGTGAAGGCATCGGTATTAACTCCGGTCGTGGTTTCTCGGCCACCAAAAATACCAACAACTCCCTTGGTCTGAACCTTCAATACCAGCTCAGCGACAATCTGTTCCTGGAATTCGACTACCATACAGCTTCAGCCAGGCACGAACCTAACAGCCCCTATGGCAGCTGGGGCTCACTGGCGATGATCTCCAACAACCGTATTCGTACTACCGTGGATTTCTCGCAAGTCCTGCCTGTTCTTAGTATTGAGTACCCGGAAGGGGTAGACGGTTTTGAGCCAGCCGATATGATTGGTGCCGGCAGTAACTTTGGTAATAACCATGAGCGTACTGATTTGGAACAATTCCAGGCTAGCGGTACCTATACCTTTGACACCGGCTTTATTGAAAGTATCGATTTCGGGATTGCCCGTACCGAAGCCAATAACCACTCCAAATATGCCAGCGCCACGCGGGGTACCTGGAGCGGTGTTGGTGAGCCGGAAGACTGGCAAGACAGCTGGTTTACCCAGCGTTCACTGTCTGCCATGTTCGACAACATTCCCGGTCATAGTGATCCGGATCTTGAACCGTATTTTATCGACTGGGATTTCGTCCAGATAGCCGACTTCACGGCGGCAAATTTCTACAATGAAAACGCCGTAGAATGGCCTTGCGGACCGCGCTTCTGTGGCGGCACCAACTATACTACCGACCGCTACACCGACGAAGAAATGACCTCGGCCTATGTCCAGGCAAACCTGGTATTTGATATTGGCGATATGCCAGCCAACATTGTTACTGGCTTACGCTACGAGAAAACCGATACCCATGCCTCAGCACTGGTGCCCAGTTACGACGGCATTTCCTGGAGCAGTACGAATGAACTGGTTTTACAGCCTACCGGCGACTCGGTATTTACCGACGAATACGGCGACTACGACAATTTGTTGCCAAGCATCGACTTTAAGGTTGAGCTGACCGACGATATTGTTGCCCGCGCTTCCTACAGCAAAACCATTTCTCGACCCAGCTACGGTGATATGCAGGGCGGTAAGACCCTGGGCGGCCAGATCACAACCATTCAGGGTTCCGGCTCACGGGGTAACCCGGCCTTATTGCCACTGGAGTCAACCAACTACGACCTGTCGCTTGAGTGGTACTACGAAGAAGCAAGTTATGCGGCCATTGGCTGGTTTAACAAAGACGTAGAAAACTTTGTAGGTCGACGCACCATCACCGAAACGGCCTTTGGCCTGCGTAACCCGGCCCAGGGCCCAAGAGCAGATGCTGCGCGCGCTGCAGGCTTTACCGGTAACGGCGAAATTCGTCAGTACATTCTGGACAACTACCTGGACAGCGATCCCAACGTCTATCTTAACGAGCATGGCGATGTGGTAATTGATGCCAGCCCGGAAGACGAACTGGCTCAGTTCGAGATCACCATTCCCTACAACCAGCGAGATAACAACGTGCATGGCTGGGAGTTGGCGGTTCAGCATATGTTCTGGGATTCCGGTTTTGGCGTAAACGTGAACGGCACCCTGGTAGACGGTGATTTGTATTACGACAACGCCTCGCTGGAGCCGCAGTACGCGCTAACCGGTTTATCTGACTCCGCCAACTTTATCGCCTTCTATGAGAACGATGAGTTATCGGTACGGATTGCCTACAACTGGCGCGACAAGTTTCTGGCCTGGATTGGTGATGGCTCCGGCGACAACCCGGTTTACACCGAAGCCTATGGTCAGTGGGATGTCAACGTCAGTTATAACGTAACCGAAAACCTGGCGGTGTTCGCCGAAGGCATTAATCTGACCAATGAGTATCAGCGTCAGCATGGTCGGCACGAGCAAATGCTGATTAACTTAAGGCAGTCTTCGCCGCGGTATAACCTGGGTATGCGTTATACATTTTAAGCCGTAATCATTACCCGTAGCTACACCTTGAGTAACTCGCGTTTTATGCTTTTTACGCGTCTTACTCCTGGTGTGGTTTTTTCGGTATAGTGTCTTATCAATAACAACAAGGAGCATATATGGCTAACCCGGTCGCTCTGAATAATATTGCCCACAAAGATTTACGGATTATCCGTCAGCACACGCCGGCGCTCAATGAATCGCTCATGATCACACTGGCGCTGCCTTTTGAGTTTCGCCGTCTGCAGCACGAATATCCCATCGTGTTCTATAAGGATGAACAAAAACAAACGTTTCATGCCGTGGCACTGCTCGGCCTTGAACAGAACGAAAACCTGTATCTCACCGAAGCAGGTTGGGATGCCAACTATATACCTTTGATGATCGAGCGCCAGCCATTTTTAATTGGCATGCGCGGCCCGAGTGAACAGCGCGAGTCACAGCCGGTACTGCTGGTTGACCTTGATAGTCCGAAGGTTAGTGAGGTCCAAGGAGAACCATTATTCTTACCCCATGGCGGTCACAGCGAGTATTTACAGCAGGTTACCGATATATTGAACGCCATTCGCGAACGGGAAGCAGAAACTGCGGCTTTTCACCGAGCATTGATTGAGCATGATTTGTTGGAGAGCTTCTTTCTGGATGTCAGCCTGGATGGCGCAGATAAGCACCGCCTCGCTGGCTACTACACCATTAATGAAGATAAACTGCGCGAGCTAGACGATAGCGTAGTACTTCAACTGCATAAAAGCGGCATATTACAGCTGATCCATTTTGTGCTTGCCAGCCAGTCTAATTTCGCGGGTTTAATTGAACGCAAAAGAGTACAAGCCGGTGTCGGTAGTTGATTCAGCACGTCGCTGTCGAAGCGTTACTCTAGCGCCCGGCAGCGATCTGCCTGACTGGCTGTTAACCAGTCAGCAACCGGTCAGGCTCAGCGGATATATCAGTCATTGGCAGGCAGTGCAGCACGGCAAGTACAGTGCAGATCGCCTTTGCCAGCACCTGCTTGAACATTACAGCGGTGAACCCCTGGGCTTTTTCTTCGGCGCCCCCGACATTAACGGGCGCTTTTTTTACAATGAGGATATGAGCGGCTTTAATTTTGAGAAGGTAGCCGCCGACCTGGGCCTGATTTTGCGCAAGTTACTCGATACCCAAACGATGACTGCGCCCCCCTCTATTTTTATCGGGGGTACCCATTTACAGCAGTACCTGCCTGGCTTTGAAACGCAAAACCCCAGGGTACCAGTGCCCCACGAGCAACCGCGAAATGGCTTATGGGTAGGTAACAAGACCCGCGTAGCCATTCATCAGGACCTGCCCCTGAACATCGCTTGCTGCGTAGCAGGTCGTCGTCGCTTTACGCTGTTTCCACCGGATCAGACACCCAATCTTTATATCGGCCCGCTCGAGAACACCCCCTCCGGCCAGCCGGTCAGTCTGGTAGATTTGCACGCTATTGATGAACAACGCTTTCCGCGCTTTCGCCAGGCAATGGACCACATGCAGATTGCCGAGCTGGAAGCAGGTGATGCGCTGTTTATTCCCAGTATGTGGTGGCACGAGGTAGAAGCTCTTGCTCCTTTTAACATGTTGGTCAACTACTGGTGGCGCACCACACCTGACTTTATGGATGCGCCCATCAATGCGCTGCAACATGCTTTATTGAGCATTGCCGGACTCCCGCCCGAGGAAAAACAAATCTGGCAGGATATGTTTAATCACTACGTTTTTAATCAACATGGTACGCAGCACGACCATATTCCCGAACAGGCCAGAGGCATTCTGAGCCAGCCCGGTGAAGAGACTGCCCGTCGTTTGCGCAGCCTGTTACTACAAGCACTAAACCGATGACAGACACGCCTGATAGAATACAACGAATCGTCATTGCCGGTGGCGGTACCGCCGGCTGGATGACCGCCGCGGCCCTGAGCCAGACACTGGGCAAGCAACTCAATATTACTCTGGTGGAATCCGATGCTATCGGTACAGTAGGAGTGGGTGAAGCCACCATTCCCACACTACAGTATTTTCATCGCCTGCTTGGTATTGACGAGCAGGAGTTCATGGCCGCCACCCAGGCGACCTTTAAACTCGGCATCGAATTTGTGAACTGGCGTCACACGGGCCATAAGTATATCCATGCTTTTGGCCACACAGGGCAGGACTGCTGGGCCTGCGGATTCCAGCATTTCTGGCTCAAAGGCCAGCAACTTGGCATCGCTCATGACTACGGCGACTACTGCCCGGAGCATCAGGCTGCGGCGGCTGAACGCTTCGCTCATACCCAACCCAGTAATCTGAATTATGCCTACCACCTGGATGCCGGCAATTACGCACGCTACCTGCGCCATTTCAGTGAACAACGTGGTGTAAAACGTATCGAAGGCACCATTAGCGATGTAGCTATCAACCCGGGCACCGGCAACATAGACTCTCTCACACTCAGCCAGGGTGAAATTGTTCGTGGCGACTTATTTATCGACTGTACCGGCTTTCGCGGACGCCTGATAGAGCAGGCGCTGCATACCGGTTTTGAGGATTGGTCGCACTGGCTGCCCTGCGATCGTGCCATAGCAGTGCAATCTGAACATAGTCATCAGCCGCTTCCTTATACTCGTTCAATCGCGCAACCTCATGGCTGGCAATGGCAAATCCCGCTTACGGGTCGCCAGGGCAATGGTGTCGTTTATGCGAGTAATACCATCAGCGATGCTGATGCCGAGGACCAATTACTTTCCGGTTTACAGGCAGCGCCCCTCACCGAGCCGAAAAGGATTTCATTCAGAACCGGCAAGCGGCGCAAGCAATGGCATAAAAACTGTGTAGCTATCGGGTTGTCATCGGGTTTCCTGGAACCGCTGGAGTCCACCAGCATCCATCTGATCTCTTCAGCGATTTTACGTTTGCTGGACTTTTTTCCGCTAAACGGCATAAAGCGCAGCGAAATCCATGAGTTCAACAAGCAGGCAGAGCTGGAACTGATTGGCATCCGCGACTTCGTGATCCTCCATTACAAGGTCACCCAACGTCGGGACAGCCCATTGTGGCAATACTGTCAGCAGATGACAGTGCCCGACACATTGCAGGAAAAACTCGAACTGTTTGCGCAAACCGGCCGGGTACTCAAAGAACGTAACGAGCTTTTTGAAGACTCCTGGCAGCAGGTAATGCTCGGGCAAGGTTTGCAGCCAGAGGCCTACCATCCCATTGTGAACAATATGAGTGACGATGAACTGAGCCGGTTTCTGACCCAGATCCGCCAGCAGATTGCCAACAGGGTTGCGCAATTACCTCACCATCTGGACTATTTACGCCATTATGTAAATCGGTAAGCGCCGCTTAAGTGATATTAAGCCGCCCGGCCCTATGGCCGGGCTTTTTTATGCCCAAGCCAGTGAAAACATACGTTCTGACGCTTATTCGAACGTTCTGATTGGCGTTTTCGCGCTGACTCGGAATCGTCTTAAGCCAAAATTTGGTTAACTGATTGTTGCAAACTTGTTGGTTCACGCGCACCGACAAACCCTTGGAGCAACTCGGAGAAAACCGGTGAAAATAACAGATAACAAAAATAAGTTTACGCTGACAAAACTGGCTCAACTTATTGCCTTGAGTGGTCTGGCACTCAATATGGCCGGCTGCGGCCTCGATGAAGCAAGCGACGCCAATAGTAATAACGGCGAAACCGTTTATGACTTTGCCCCGCCAGAGCCTAAAGCTGGTGACGAGCAATACAGCATGCTCAAGCAGGACCGCGAGCGCTGGATGAACGAACAAGGCGAAATCGTCTCGCTGCGCGGCGTTAACCTGGGCAACTGGCTGATGCTGGAAATGTGGATGCTCAACAATGGTGACAATCCGGTTGGCGAGGGCATTGTCGATCAGTGTACCTTTGAAGGCACACTGGAAGAGCGTTTCGGCGCCGACGAGCGCGCGCGCCTGATGGACGTTTATCGCGACAACTTTATTACCGAGCGTGACTGGGACATTCTTCAGGACGCCGAATTCAATCTTATTCGCCTGCCTTTCCCCTATCAGCTGATTGAAGACGACGCTAACCCTATGACATTGCGAGATGACGCCTGGCAATATCTCGACTACGCGATTGAAGAGGCCAAAGCCCGTAATATGTGGGTGGTACTCGACTTACATGGTGCCGCCGGCGCGCAAGGCTGGGAACATCACAGCGGCTGCGAAGGTAAAAACGAATATTGGGAAGGCGATAACGTTGCCGAAAACCAGGAGCGTACCCGCTGGTTATGGCAGCAGATTGCCGGGCGCTACAAAGATGAGCCCGCCGTAGCCGGCTATGGGGTGCTAAATGAACCCTGGGGCACCGATGCTGAAACCCTGGCCGAAAACGTCACCGGCCTGTATCACGCCATCCGCGAAGTGGATCAGGAGCACATTGTTATCCTGCCGGGGCACAACAGTGGTATTGATGCCTATGGCGATCCGGACGAAGCGGGCATGACCAATGTGGCTTTTGAGATGCACTTTTATCCGGGCATCTTTGGCTGGGGCGAAATTGGCTACGATGTTCATCGTGAATGGTTAACCTGTGGCCAGAATGGCACCACCGGAGTCTGTGAATGGGACGAACGCATCCGCGAACTGGACACGCCATTCCTAATTGGTGAAATGCAGCCCTGGACAGGCCTTGGCGAACAAGGCGGTCCGATTACCCGGGCTACATTTGACCGCTACAATGAACTTAGCTGGGCGGCTACTGCGTGGTCGTACAAAGTACTGACCACTAACGGCGGCCAGGGCAATGGCACCTGGGGTTATGTCACCAATAAAGGGGAGCGCCTGCTGGCTAAGGCCAGTACCTGGAGCTGCGCTGGCTGGGACAGCCCATTAGCCGAAGCGTGTGAAAATCCTACTAAAGTTGTTACGCCTACCGAAGATGATCAGACTTTCTACCTTATTGTAAAGTCTGGATCACTGGGTGGTGTACAGGATATTCGGATAGACGACCTACAGTTTACAGCCCAGTCGAGCGGCGAAAACATTCTGCAAAACAGTACCTTTGATACCGCGAGCAACTGGATTGAATGGAGCGCCACCAACAGCTCTGCGGCCGATGATAACCTTATCGCTGATGTCGGTTACGCCGATGGCGACGAAAATATCCTGCGTATCAGCGCCCAGAATGGCTTTGCCAACGGCGGGGTTTATCAGGAAGTGCAGCTCACCGGCGGCGAGTCTTACCTTCTCTCTGGTAGCTTCCGCGACGCAGGTTCTGCCGATACCTGGGCGGAGTTCTATTTGCTACCTGCATCACCTCAGAACGGTCAGGATGTCAGCGGCGCAGCGATGGCTGGCATCGATCTGAATAATGCGTCGATTGAAGAGATAGAAGCCTATTTCGCCAACATGTCGGCCATCGAATATGAGGTCAACGAAAGCGTGTATGAGGCACTGAGTGCTGATCAACCTGCCGATATATTCAACTTTCCAGACGCGCCACAAAACCTGACGCTGGAAAATACTGCAGAAGGCATGAGCCTGGTCTGGATGGGCGTGGCCAATGCTACCTATAACGTGTACCGCACCACATCATCGGGCAGTAACTATCAGCTGCTAGCCGCAGAGATGGACAGCGAAATATACCTCGATACCACAACGGCCGAGGGCGTCACCTACTTCTATATCGTCACTGCCAACAACGGTGAGGAAAGCTATGCCTCAAACGAGGTGGCAACAGAGATTTTCTACGCCACCATTCCGGGTCGCATTGAGGCCGAGCACTTCAGCGGACAGTCGGGCTTCCAGGTTGAGGATACGCAGGACGAGGGCGGCGGCCAGAACCTGGGTTATACCGATCCGGGCGATACGCTGACCTACAACGTAGAAGTCGCCGAAGCCGGTGATTATACCCTGACCCTGCGAATTGCCAGCTCTGGCGGCTCAGAAGGGATCAGTTTCGCCATGAACGGCGCCAGTGTTGGCAGCATCGCGGTGCCGGATACCGGTGACTGGCAGAACTGGCAAACCATCTCCACTACGGTGACATTGCAAGCCGGTGAACAGGAACTCCTGCTGACCGCACTGGGCGGTGCCTGGAATCTGAACTGGATGGAGTTTACTAAAAACTAAAAAAGTGTGTTGACCCAACCTTTGCCAGCAAACCTTTGTTTGCTGGCTTTTTTATTCATCTGGTGGTCGGCCTTTCGCTTTCACCGCCATATTTATTATCCGAGATACCATCACCATGACGCTACGTCTGATTACTTTTATGACTTTTTCTTTCGTACTGTTTAGCGCCACAGCGAAAGTGAATGAACTACCACAAGCCTGGACTTCCACAGAGCTTCACCCCAATGATAAACGCTGGTATTCAGCCCCCTGGCCGGAGTCTGACATCAGCTACCGATTAACCCCGCTCACCGTCGCAGCTTCAGCGACAGCCGCTGAAAATGCTATCGTGATAAACCCGACCGAGCGTTTTCAGCGCATTATCGGTTTAGGCGCTTCGCTTGAGCATTCCACAGTCTATGCCATCCGCAAAAATAAAGACCGCCAGCAACAGCGGGCCTTATTGGATGCCCTGATCGATCCGGTTAACGGCATCGGTATGAACCTGTTTCGCATTAGCATAGGTACCTCTGATTTTTCTGACGGCACTTACGCCCGCACGCCCACTGATAATGACATGGGCTGGTACAGCTTTCAGGATACCCCCGACAGTGCATTCAGCATTCAGCGCAATATTGAACTGGGTATTGTAGATACCTTACAAATGGCCCTTGAAGCCGGCCGGCAAAGCAATAACCCGGTGCGCTATGTAGCCAGCCCCTGGAGCCCTCCGCGCTGGATGCGCGAGCACAACAATATGGTGCAGGGTGGCACGCTAAAGCGTAAGTATTACAAGGCCTACGCAGCGTATTTACGCGACTTTATTGAAGCTTATGCCGGACAAGGCATACCGGTTTACGCTCTCACACTTCAAAATGAGCGACAGTTTGAACCGCCAGCTTATCCAGGCATGGTAATGAGTTGGCAACAAGAGCGCGATTTACTGATAGCGGTGTACGAGAACTTTCACAACATTGGTGGTCATTTTGGTAACGAGCTTAATGTAAAACTGTGGACGCTGGATCATAACTTCAACTACTGGCAACAGGCCGTTGCGCAGATTGATTCACTCAAGCAGATGGATAAAGCCCATTACCTGGATGGTACGGCTTTTCATCACTATGCCGGCGACTCCTCTGCCATGGCAAAAGTGCACCATGCTCACCCGGAAAAAGACGTTATTTTTACCGAAGGCAGCGTATGGGGCGCGGGAGATAAAGACCTGAACCGGGGCTTTCAGGCCGTGATCCGCCATCTTCGGCACTGGTCTACGGCGTACCTTTCGTGGGTGACCATGTTGCCCCAGCAAGTGGATGAAGCCAACAAAGGGCCTTACAACCAACTGGGGGTCGTTGGTCCTACTATGCTAATTCAGGAAAAGGGTAGCAGCGATAACTGGTACAAGACGCCGGAATACTGGTTAATGGGGCAGTTTTCCCGCTTTATTCAACAAGGCGCCGTACGTATAGCCACAACACCCGTTAGCCTTGGCAAAATTGAAAACGTCGCATTTGAAAATCCCGACGGTTCCGTTGTCTGTGTGCTGTCCAATGCCGCCGAGACAACCCAACAGATCACTCTGGCGCTGGGTAATCAGCAATGGCAGGTAGAGGTACCGGCCAAATCAATCACAACGGTAAAATGGTAGTCATGCAAGACCCACACGACCCGACCTTAGCATTAAACCCTGATGCCCGTTGGCATGTGTTGAAAATTGGCCATGAGCAAACCCGGGTTTTACTAGTGGATAACGTGTTTGCCAGGGTGTCTGATGTGCAGCAACTCGCTGCGCGGCAAACCTTTACGCGGGAAGAAGCTACCTATTATCCCGGCGTTCGGGCGCGCTGCCCGGATGTGCTGCGTGACACTCTACTCAGCGCTTCTGCCGGTATGATTATCCAGGCGTATGGCTTGCCTCAGAACACGCGGTTCAGCGATCAGGGCTCCTGGCTTAGTCTTGCTGCCACCCCAGAGAAGGCACTGCACCCGCTGCAGTGTCTGCCTCACTTTGACTCACAGCTACCGACAGATTTTGCGGTGATGCTGTACGCCAGCAATCCGCCTTTCAGCGGAACAGGATTTTACCGTCATCGGCCCACCGGGTTCGAAAACATTACCCAATCTCGTTGGCCGGCTTTCGAACAAGCCAGAAAGGACTGGGCACACCGGATGACCAAACGCCCACAGAGTTATTTTAACCACAGTACCGACGAGTATCAGCGCCTCGGCACTATCGACTACAAACCGAATAGAATGGTGGTGTACCCAGGCACCTTGCTACATTCGGGCTTAATTGACCCAGATAAAGACCTTAGTGAGTCGCCAGAGACTGGCCGGTTGACGGTGAATGTTTTTGTGAGCGCAGAGGCAAAATCCGGCTAAACGAAAAAGACAGTTCCTTAAGCTAAATCAGCCCTAGGCTCACTCTTAACCAAAATGCGACTGTAGATAAGTTTAATTCCCTTGCCCGCATAACTTGTCGCGAATATCCATCCACGCTTTGCCAATATGATTCAGGCCTCGCTGATCACGACCAATCCCCCAAAAATAATCGTATTGGGAGGTTTCGACAATAAGCCGGTCTTCGGTGGCAAACAAGGCTTCGCGCACCTCTTCATACATTTGCACTTTAGTGTACAAAGCACGCTTCATCAGGATCGGCGCTGTGGTTTTATAATCGGCTATTTTGGCCCGATACCAGGCTTTACCATAAGCATGGGCTCTTTCGCCACTGGGCAGCGACTCAACCTTCATGGCTTGCTTCAGGTTGCGTAAGGTTTTCGCCTGGACATAATGTTCACAGGTCAGCCAGTTCTGCTCATCCAGAAAAATGGGATGCTCAGAACAGGTGGAAAGTGGGTTAGCGCGATCAAAGCGGGAAAACTGATACGCTTTCTCCATAACGAGGTTGGCAGTAAACAAAATAAGTCCGTTAGCAAAATGGCATTCTGAGCAGTATAAAGAAATATCCAGGCATTGTAATTCGATCGTAGCAATGGTCTGAAGTAGCGGTATAGCCTGCTTGCTATACCGCCTTAAGATTGCGTTATTGTACCGGCGAAAACCACCAGGACTGGGCATCAGCCCCGTTGGCCCCCGCGGTGCGAACATTGGTGCCATTAGCCGTTGCGCCATACTGAGCTTCGAGTATATCGCCGGATGCCTGCGAACTAACCCGATAGGCCCCATTGGGTAAACCTTCTATTAACCAGCGTTGATTATTGCTGCCAAAGCAGCTCCACTGATGCACATTATCGGAGCCGTTATCGGCATCAAGGCAGGCACTGCTGTGCTGACTGACCAGTTCAAAAACATTTTCGCCCACCGCTGTGGCATGCCAGCGTTGATTAGCGGCATCAAAGTTATCCCATAGATGAACATTAGCCCCGTCGGCTGCAGATACACCATCCACGTCTATCACCCGGCCACTCGCCACATTGCTGATAATATACGTACCTGCCTGCAGGCTCTGGGATGCATTAACCAGGTTAAACCAGTTTAAATTAAACCCACCATACGGGTAGGCAAGGCGCAAAGAATGATTGCCTGCGGGCAAATAAACCGAAGTCTCGATAGTGGTAAAGCTTTGCCAGCCGCCGGTTACCGGCGTCGCAAGAGAAGCCACCGAACTGCCATTTAGCTGAATATTTATCTGCCCGGCAGTGTTCAGCGAAGCCACTCGCGCTTGAAAGGTATACTGGCCAGCCGTTGCCACACTGATGTTGTATTGCGTATAGTCACCGGCGTCAATATAGCCAATATTTTGCCCGCCGTTGGCATCTGAGGTGGTTTCCAGCTCTACCCCCTGCGATTCGCAAAACCGTTCGGCTTCTATTTGGCCAGGTAAAGAAAAACGCGCAGCATTCTGGCAGGTGGAGAGTTGAGGGTCGGGTTTAACCCCCTCGTAAAACCCCTGGTGCCAGGTGTGGCTACTGTGCCCGTTACGCACATTGTTTTGCGCAAAACTGATCATGGCATCATACAAATGAGTGGGCGGGTTACCACCGTGGTTAATATAAACCTTCACCTGCTCGTAATCACTATTGGTTGGAATCGTCCAGAGCGTTCTGTCGTGCGACATCTTTTTAAAAGACCAGGGGAAATAGCCGGCCAGTTCCTGCTTTGCCCAGTTGGTAATGGCCAGTAAATTAGCCTCGTCGGTTTCGCCATACTCGCCAATAATCAAGGGAATGTTCAGGTTATTGGTGATGTTCTCACGCCCCATGGTTCCGGCCACCGGACCATAATGGTGAATTTGGTACACCAGTTTGCTGTCCCACTGATAGTTAATGCCAGTTTGTGCCTGGGTTTGTCCATTGCTCCAGTCAATTTTCGATAAGTCAGACCCCCACCAGTTGCCCTCAGCGACGATAATGTGGTTATTGTCCACTTCCCGAATGGCGTTGCGCAGGGTGATAAGGGAGGGTAACAGTTCGTATTCCCGGCCGTCCTGTGGCACGGGCTCATTGATGAGGTCGTAGCCCCACACCACGGGTTCGTCTTTGTAACGGTTAGCAATATGTCGCCAGATCGTGGCCGCTATCTGGACGTTGTTGCCATCCCAGAAAGTCACGCTGTCGCGGGGTTGGCTGGCATTGGAATTAACATTGTCGGCGTGATCCCCGGGGTTTTGATAACCGGGCGCACCGTGCATATCAAGCAACACGTACATATCGTATTTGCGACACCACTCAATCACGCGATCAAAGTACTCAAAACCGTTGTCGCGCAGTTGATTGTTCCACCAGAATAAATTGTAATTAAAGGGCACCCTGACAGAGTTAAACCCGAGGGCTTTAAGATCGGCAATAGCCTGCTCATCCACATAATTTAGTCGCCATTGATACTCGAATTCGGCAGCCCGATCAGAACTGCCCAGAGCCGAGGATAGCTCATTAAAAAATTGTGTATGAGTCCGATAATTAAAGTCACCCATCATGAGATAACCCTCCCACACCAGCCAGTTGCCTAAATTGATGCCACTCAGGAACAGTTCATTACCCTGCTCATCAACGATTTTAGTGCCATCAGTGCTAACGAAGTCTGCATAGGCAGATTGCGCTCCGGTTATGGCCAGTAACGAGGAACAGGCAACAGCCTGAGTAAATTTTGCCAGTCGGCTAAGGGGACTCAATTTGACGTTGGTTATCTTCATGGGAAGGCCTTATTGTTTGATTGTCAGTTTCTTATGAATCGCTGCACCCTCTATGGAAGGTATTCAGCAATCACAAATTAACAAACACGTAACAACAATGAGTTCTACTGCAGCCCCTTACCGCTAATTAAAACGTTCGGATTCAGGCCCGCGGGCAGTCAAACCAGGATTTATCGCCAAAAGCCAAAAAACCTAAACAACCAATACCTTTCAACAACTTAATGAAAATCACTCAACTGAAAAACGTTCGTTTGCGCAAAAGAACTTGTCAAAGCAATGGGTTAACGGTTTTATTGGTAGCGGTATAAAAGCAGCGTATCAAACAGACATTAACATTTTGCTTACGTTCGCACTGATGTAGTTATGTAGGCCTTCAAGCCATTGTTATGAAAACACCAAATTCTGCTGTAAAAAAGGTCATCATTGTTGGCGGTGGCGCTGCCGGCTGGTTAACTGCTGCCATACTGGCAAGCGCCAGGCCCGACCTGACCATTACCCTGATTGAATCGCCGGACGTCAAAATCCTGGGGGTAGGCGAAGGCACCTGGCCTACTATGCGCAATACTCTGCAGCAAATCGGCATTAGCGAGCTGCAATTTGTTACCGCTTGTGATGCCAGCTTTAAACAGGGCACCAGTTTTCATAACTGGCTTGATGACATCTCGCCGCACCAGTATTACCACCCATTCAGTTTACCCCTGGATTATCCCAACCCCGCGCTGGGTAGTTGGTGGCAACACTATCAGGGCCAGCAAAGCTTTGCCCACTCCACCACTTCTCAGGCAATACTGTGCGACCATTCCCGCGCCCCGAAGCAACCGCAGACGCCGCCTTTCGCGGGGGTGGTAAATTATGGTTACCATCTGGATGCCCATAAATTCGCCATGCTCCTGCAAAACCACGCCACACAGTATCTTGGCGTAACCCATTTAAGTGACCATATTCAGGCGATTAGTGGCAGTACTGACGGGCCTATTGAGAGTGTTACCGGACGTTCGCAGGGAGAAATTTATGGCGACCTGTTTATTGACTGCTCCGGCTTTGCCGCCCGCCTGATTGGCCAACATTACGGCACCGAACTGCGTTCCTGTGAGCAAACGCTTGCCAACAACAGCGCGGTGGCGATGCCGGTTAACTACCAGCAGGCGAATAGCGATATTGCTTCGGTCACCCGCTCTACCGCTCAGGATTATGGCTGGATTTGGGATATTGGCCTACCCACTCGTAAGGGGGTGGGCTATGTCTTCAGCGATGAACACTGTAGTCGGGAAGAGGCACTCAGCACCCTGGGTGAGTATATCAGGCACGATGTGACATCCGAGGATGACCCGGATCTGAGTCAGGCACGTTTTTTTAACTTTAAGCCAGGTTATCGTGAAACTCTCTGGCGCCATAATTGTGTGGCCATTGGCACCTCAGCCGGCTTTTTGGAGCCTCTGGAAGCGTCAGCGTTAGTGATGATTGAAATGGCCGCTGGTCACCTGGCTGAGCAAATGCCAGCTACTTCTGAGCAGTTTGAGCCGGCTGCACGTCAGTTTAATCAGCTATTTACTCAGCGCTGGCAACGGGCAGTCGATTTTCTAAAGCTGCACTATGTGCTGAGCCATCGGCGGCACAACACCTACTGGCGGCAGATGACCGCTTTGGAAACCACTTCTCAGCAACTGCGCGACTGGCTTAGCTTATGGCAATCACGGATGCCGCTGGGCTCAGACTTCCCGCTGCGGGAAGAACTGTTTCCGGCGGCCAGCTTCCAGTATGTTCTGTATGGCATGGGTCAATCAACGCAAACAGCATTGAATGGTAACCCACACTCCCTTCACCAGGCGTATGAACAACTCCGCCACCTTTGCCACCAGCAACTTAACGGCCTGCCCTCTAATCGTGAGTTGCTTAGCGCGTTATCCGTTCTGAATTAGGGGTTAGATATGAAATCAAAACAGCGAGTAGTGATAGCCGGGGGAGGCACCGCAGGCTGGATGGCCGGTGCGGCGCTCACCCGGTTATTACCTCAACAGGTTGAGGTGACACTTATTGAAAGCAGCGATATTGGCACGGTAGGTGTAGGAGAAGCGACCATTCCAACACTGGCTTATTTTCATAAACTACTCGGCATTGATGAACGTCAGTTTATGGCGGCTACCCAGGCAACCTTTAAACTGGGCATTCAGTTTGAGAACTGGCGTCAACAGCAGCATAAGTACCTGCATGCTTTCGGACAAACCGGGCAAACGAGTTTTGCCTGTGACTTTCAGCATTTCTGGTTACGGGGACGTGAGTTGGGCATCGCCGATGAATTTGGCGATTACTGCCTGGAAAGCGTGGCCGCCAGAGCCGGCAAGTTTGCCCATTTACCTAACAATGGCCTTAACTACGCATACCACCTGGATGCCTCCCGCTATGCGTTGTTTTTACGGGATATCGCCGAACAGGCAGGCCTTACGCGCATCGACGGGACTATCAGTGCCATTGCCACTGACCCTGATAATGGCTTTATAGACAGCATCACGCTCGCCGATGGTCAAACAATTTCAGGCGATCTGTTTATCGACTGCACCGGATTTCGGGCATTATTGATAGAGCAAACACTCCGCGTCGGTTTTGAAGACTGGTCGCACTGGTTGCTCTGCGACCGCGCCGTAGCCATGCAATCCCAGCGTGAAGGTGAGTTAGCGCCCTTCACCCGCAGCATCGCTCACCCTGCTGGCTGGCAATGGTGCATTCCGCTACAAGAACGCATGGGCAACGGCCTGGTATATAGTAGTCAGTACATGAGTGATAATGACGCCATGGCCACATTAAGTGGCTCAATAAGTGGTGACGCCTTGCACGAGCCACGCTTCATTCGTTTCACTCCCGGTCGTCGACGCAAGCAATGGCATAAAAACTGTGTTGCGTTAGGGCTGGCAAGTGGCTTTTTAGAGCCGCTGGAATCAACCAGCATTCACCTTATTCAACAAGGCATTATTAAACTCATCCGCCTGTTTCCCCAACAGCAGATTTTGCAAAGTGCAGTGGATGAATACAACCAGCAATGCGCGGCCGAACTAGAGCACATTCGCGACTTTTTAATTTTGCATTATTGCGTCACCGAGCGCCGCGACAGTGCATTCTGGCGACATTGCCAAAGTATGCCAATACCAGATTCACTGCAGCATAGAATCGACCTGTTTAAACAAACGGGCAGCATATTTCACCCTGGCAAAGCCTTATTCGAAGACTCCTGGCAGCAGGTGATGCTCGGACAGGGGCTGACACCCGAACGCTATCACCCCTTTGCAGATACCCTGCAACAAGCGGAGCTGGAGAATTTTCTGGGTCATGTCAGCGGCACAATTCAACGAACAGTTTCAGGTTTACCTCTGCATGCTAATTATCTGACCAGCCGGCACCATTAGCTTGCTGACTGCGGTTGCGGCGTGCCCTCTGCATCATACTCAACGGGGGCAAAGTGATACCAGCCTGCATAGCTGTATAGCAGGGCAATGCCGAGTACAAGCCAGTGGTACCACAAAAACGGCAGGTAACTCAGCGTACTTACCCCTAGCGTAGTCGCCATAAAGATACCGCCGTCGGTCCAGGGGATCATAGGAGTAGTTACCGTACCGCCGGATTCAACGTTGCGCGAAAGTACCCGTTTATCAATGCCCATTTGTTCATAGTTACGGGATGTTATGGTGCTGGCGGTCATTATCGATACATAGGCCGCGCCGCCGAGCGCATTACCTAAAATACCGCTTAGCATAGTGGAAAGCCCCAAACGGCCGGTGGTAGTGGCCCAGTGTTGCAAGGCATTACATACCGCCGTGAGCACACCGATGGACTCCATCAGTCCGCCCAGTCCCAGCGCCAGAATAACCAGCAGGATCACCGACAGCATCGACGTAATGCCGCCCCGATTGAGCAGGATCTGCAAAAACTCTACATCGGTATCAATAAAGTTGCCGTTATACAGGCTGTCGAAAGCACTGACCAGAGAGGCCTGTTCGAACAGCATTGCCCAAATCACGCCAAGCAGCGCTCCCAGGCAGATAACCGGAAACGAGGGCAGGCGCATCATCAGTAAACCAATCACAATCAACGCCGGTAACAACATATACCAGCCAATAGTGTAATGAACGGCAATGGCATCCATTACCTGTTGAGCGGTACCGGTACCACCATCATGATCAAACCCAAGGCCGACCAGCAAAAATGCAATACAGGCAATGATGCAGGCAGGCACACTGACATACAGCATGGATTTAATGTGCGCAATAAGGTTTACCTGACACATGGAGGCTGTCATAACCGTGGTATCAGAAAGCGGTGAGAGCTTATCGCCAACGTAAGCCCCCGATATGGCTGCTCCCGCCACCAGCGCCGGCGGTAAATCAAAGCCTGCACCAATGCCCATCATGGCGATACCCGCCGTACCGGCGGTACCAAACGAGGTACCGGTTGCCAGTGAGGTAATGGCACAAATGATAAACGCGGCCGGTAGAAACAGCGCCGGGTCCATCACCGAGAGACCAAGATAAATAATATTGGGCACAATACCGCCAGCCATCCAGCTACCAATAAGGGCACCCACAGCGATCAAAATCATAATCGCATCCATGCCCTGAGTAACGCCTGCAATCACCCCTTTTTGCAAATGATGATAGTGATAGCCGAGGTACTTACCAAAGCCCATCACCAGGAACCAGCAGCCAATAAAGGCCAGTTGAATAGGCAGGCCAAGTTGATGTACCGCCACAAAGATAATGGCTAGCAGCAGAAGGGTGAGAATGAGAATTTCGGTTAGAGAAGGCAATCGCGTTTTGTGCATGAAGATCCCGTGGCTGTGCTGCCGTAACGCCGCCGCAGCGGTAGTTACTACGCCCCAAATATTATTCTGTATACTTTTTATCCCATATAAGATTATGAATGTAAAGGAGATCGTCGGGTGACTATAAAAAAGTGGCGGGGGAAACGTCCCGCCATAGCTTAAAGGGCAAGCAAGGATTGGGATAACACAATTAAAGGGTTAACAAAAATCAGTCAGACTGATTGAGGAATGCCAGCACCTGTTGGTGGTTGTGCTGTCTGGCAACTGATAGCGCGGCGTTTCTTTCGTGTGCCTGCAGCGCTAAATCGTTGCCCGTGTAGCGAAAGTATCGGAGCATCGCAACGTCACCCCGCCGGGCGGCCTCCTGATATAACCGGGCCCGGGTTTTACTGGTCATAAACACCGATAAGCACAGTGGAATGCAACACAGCGTAGCAGTGAGTAATAACAGTAACATCGCCGCCTCCTATTGCGCCTCAGGCGCCTGTTCAGTCACAATCTCTTTGCATAACTGATCGCCGTAATAGTTATCGCGAAAATTACAGTCCCGTTGGGATTGCTCACCATTGGTGGTGGGCTTGCGGTTTAGGAGGTGATTAATAATTTGCTGCATCAGACTCTTCTCTACGTTAAATCGATAAGGGGAGTATGGCTGCCCGCATAAAATTATAAAAATGATTAAAACCAATTAATACGATTTATTTTTATGATTAGTAAAACGGCATGACTTGCAATTTGTCTGTTGATAATCCGTTTAACAGGATTATCAGCTCGGGCAGCAAAACCATGCCGAGCCATTTACCGCTTTGCAAAATCCTGTAATGTAATATAACGTTGAGGTTGAATGCTATTTAACCACATCACAGGATGTCCATGTCTTTTATCACGGAGTTGAAACGTCGCAACGTTGTGAAAGTCGCCAGTGTGTATCTGGTGACGGCGTGGTTAATTCTGCAGGTCATTGCTGTGGTCTCTCCCTACCTTAACCTACCAAAAGTATTCGGCACCTACGTTACCGTTGCATTGATTATCGGTTTCCCTATCGTATGTATTTTTGCCTGGGCCTTTGAGCTTACTCCCGAGGGTATTAAAGCCACCAGTGAAGTCAGTAAGAATGAATCCATCGCCAAACAAACCGGCCACAAAATTAACCATATACTGGTGGCGCTGATTGTTGTGCTGGTGGTGTATGTGGCAGTAGACAAACTGTGGCTATCCTCGGCACCCACAGTTATAGAAACAGCAGAAGCCGTCGATGTTGAAGAAGAAAAATCGGTAAAAACCCTCGCGGTTTTACCCTTTTTAAATTTAAGCACCGAGCCGGACCAGGAGATCTTCGTAGACGGTTTAACCGAAGAGTTACTCAATACGCTGGTGCGTATTCCAGAGCTCAAAGTGCTCGGCCGTACCTCCAGCTTTGCCTATAAAGGCGTCCAAAAAGACATTAAAGTGATCGCCGAAGAATTAGGCGCTGACTACATCATCGAAGGCAGTGTACGTAAAAACCAGCAGGATTTACGCATTACCGTACAGCTCATCGACGCGGCCACCGGCGCGCACCTATTTTCCGACAATTTTGATCGCCAATTAGAAAACGTGTTTGCTCTACAGGAAGAGGTTAGCGATCAGGTAGCGGCAGCGTTAAAACTGAATGTGGTACACCAAAATGACCGTTATACGGCGGCATTGAACCAATTAACTTATGTAGAAGTGGAGCAGCTCGTCAGGGCGAGGGCACTAACACATAAGCTCACCACAGATTCTATTAATCAGGCCAAGCTTATATTGGATCCTTTGCTAGCAAAATATCCCGATATCTCTGCAATTCTGGGCTTAAGCGCCTATGTTGCCACGGCGGAAGTCTCAATTACTGAAAATGTTAGTCTGAATGAAGCAGAAACTATTGCGTTAGCTGAGGCGGCATTGGAGCTGGACGCGCTCAACCGTGACGCTTTATACACACTTGCTGTAATTTACGATGACTATTCACAATTAACTGATAAGGCAATAAAAATTTATCAAAAAGCGATTCGCGCTTACCCTTATGATTTCAATTTTATTCATGCATATTTTATTAACCTGATAGTGAAAAAAACGCCTTGTGAAGAGCTTGATAACTTTTATAACAGTCTGGAACTTGAAGGCCTGGAAGACAAATACAAAAACCGCCTTCGTTACTTTACGCTGGCCTGCTCCGCCCCAAAAGAAGCTGAGCGTTTTAAGTCGACTGTTACCACGGATAATGTTGAGCGATATATAGAGTTCGTCGATCCTCTACAAGATTATATAATAGTTGAGAAAAATTACCGTGAAATTCCAAACCAGCGACGTGCGTTTTGGTACTATTATTACCTTCAGTTACTCGGCGCTACGAATGACAGCAAGGCGGTGCTTGACGATATTGACTTGTCCAGCCAGGGCTATTGGGCAACTTATACATACACCGCCAGCTACTTTACTGACATCACACTACCTGAAAAAAGCTGGGATGAACTGTGGCAGGCATTGGTGCACAATAAGTATTTTTCTATTTATATCGACGATGCACTTGTGCTTTTTGATATGGCGCAAAAACAGGAACAACTGGCTCAATTTCGCCAACGCATCGCAGGGCTGACACCGCCCGACGTGTCATTTGCACAGTTAGATAATGTAACCAGTTATGTAGCAATCTTAGATAAGTTGGGTGAACACCAAAAAGCAACTTCAATCGCCAACGAGGCTTTGCGGGTAGTGGAAGAATATAAAAGCCTGTATCCGCGAGAGTATGTATTTTATGAGCTATTGTTTTACGAACTTGTGCTGAATCTGACATCCAGGCAGTTTGCTATCGCAGAGCGAATACTAAATAACTATCCTGATAAATCCAACTTTGGCTGGTGGCATCTTGAACCAACACGCTACCTATATAAAGACATCGCAGATCAACCCGTTGTGCAACAACTACTTACCACCATCGAACAGGAAAAAGCCAAACTGCGTGAAGAACTGGGTTTGCACTAGCTTTGCGAACACCGATGCTAGAGGCGTTTTACCAATGCTTCGTACGCCGCTTTATCCTGTACCTTTAATTTAGCTAAGTCCGCTTCGATACTATCGGCCAGTGTTTTGCTTTTTAATTCTTCGATTTCCTTAGCCATTGCTCTGAGTGATTCTACCGCTTGTCCGGGTTCGCCGTCGGCGATTTCCAGTACGGCATTGGTGAGTTTACCCAGCTGCTTACCGTAGCTGGCGACTTTGGTGATCACTTGCTTTTCCAGCGCCGCATTACCCGCGATATTGAATTCATACTGAGGCGAGAACCAACTCGTCACCGGCGAAATATCTTTCACATCACCGCTTAAGGGCATATTCCAGGCAAATGGGGGAAGGGCGAAAGGGTTAAACATGTCACACTCCTTATGAACACTAATTGATCTTAGTATAGAGCGGTTAGCGCAACCTGACTATTTTTTAACCAGAACTATTTCATCAGACAAAAAAATACCCGGCTGGTGCCGGGTACTTGAGATTATCTCGGAGTTACTTGGGTTCTGATAAAAAGAACCGGTAAGCCGGGTTATCTGTCACATCCTGGCACGTATAGTTGAGCGCAGTCACGTGCTCATCAAAGGCTTCGCGGCTTTCTGGCGGAATATCAAATCCGGCCAGCACCAGGCCTTCTGCCGCCCCGTGGTTACGATAATGGAACAAGGTAATGTTCCAGCGTTCACCCAGGGTGTTCAGGAAGTTAAGCAAAGCGCCCGGGTACTCAGGAAATTCAAAGCTGAATACCACTTCGTTTAGGATAGTGGGCGGACGACCACCCACCATATGGCGCACGTGCAGTTTGGCTAATTCGTTATCAGACAGATCAAAGCATTCGTAGCCTTTGTCTCCCAGCTCTGCGGTGAGGGCTTCAAATTCGGCCTTGCCACCGCGCAGTTTAATGCCAACAAAGATGTGCGCTTCAGTCTGCGAGGCATAACGGTAGTTAAACTCGGTGATCGTACGGCCACCCAAACATTCGCAAAACTGTTTAAAAGCGCCCTGACGCTCAGGGATCTTAACGGCGAATACGGCTTCTTTTTGCTCACCGAGCTCACAACGTTCAGACACATAACGCAGGGTATGGAAGTTAGTGTTGGAGCCACACAAAATACCGCCCAGCTTTTTGCCCTGAATGTCATTTTGTTTTACGTACTTGCGGATCGCCGCTACCGACATCGCACCGGCAGGCTCGGCAATCACACGGGTATCGTCGAAAATGTCTTTAATGGCACCACAGATTTCGTCGTTAGTGACCGTCATGATCTCATCGACGTACTGATTACACAGGCGGAAGGTCTCACTGCCCATCAGTTTAACTGCCACACCGTCGGCAAAAATGCCCACTGAACTTAAGCTGGTGGGTGCACCCGCCTCTTTAGCTGCCGCAAAACAGGCCGATTCTTCCGACTCGACGGCAATAATTTTAATCTCTGGCTTTAACTGTTTGAGGTATACCGAGATACCCGCCGCTAAACCACCACCGCCAACCGCAATAAACAGAATATCCAGGTTAGGATTTTGCTCTAATAACTCGCGGGCAATGGTGCCCTGACCAGCAATCACATCCGGGTCGTCAAAAGGTGGGATCAGCGTGTAACCATGCTCTGCGCTAAGTTCCCGGGCATGGGCACTGGCGGTGTCGAAGTTGGTGCCATGCAGCACCACGCTAGCATGCTGACCACCAAACCGGCGCACCGCTTCTATTTTAATGTCTGGCGTGGTTTCCGGCATCACGATGGTAGCGTTAATACCTTTCATATTGGCACTGTACGCCACACCCTGGGCATGGTTGCCCGCAGAGGCAGCAATTACGCCAGCATTTAACTGTTGGGCCGAGAGACTGGCGATGCGATTATAGGCACCGCGCAGTTTGAATGACTTAACCGGCTGCTGATCTTCGCGTTTTAGGTAAACGTCGTTGCCCAGCTCGGCGGTTAAGCGCGATAACAATACCAAATCACTGTTAACCGCCACGTCATAAACCGGCGCCAGCAGGATTTTTTTCAGGTATTCGTGATCGGTAACGGTCATAGATCTTCCAGTTTGGATGGGTCTCTTACTGCGCCTTTATCGGCACTGGTCGCCAGCATGGCAAAGGTTTTCAGCGACAGCGATACTTCACGCTGACGGTTAACCGGGCGCCACGGGCGTTCACTGGCTTCCATCGCGGCGCGACGGGCCTGTAACTCGGCATCAGTAATGGCAATATTGATGGTACGGTTAGGAATATCGATTTCGATGGTATCGCCTTCCTGCACCAGGCCAATCCCACCGCCACTAGCGGCTTCAGGTGAGCAGTGACCAATCGACAGACCAGAGGTACCACCTGAGAAGCGGCCATCAGTGATCAGCGCACAGTCTTTCCCTAAACCTTTTGATTTCAAATAAGACGTTGGATAAAGCATTTCCTGCATACCCGGGCCGCCTTTGGGGCCTTCGTAGCGAATGATCACCGCATCACCGGCAACCACCTGATCATTCAGGATTGCCGCGACGGCTTCGTCCTGGCTTTCATAAATTCGGGCACGTCCGGTGAATTTAAGAATAGACTCATCCACACCGGCCGTTTTTACGATACAGCCGTTTTCAGCGAGGTTACCGTACAACACGGCCAGACCACCTTCCTGACTGTAGGCATGAGCTAAATCACGGATACAACCTTCGTTGCGATCGGCGTCGGCTTCATCCCAGCGACAGTCCTGGCTAAAGGCTTTAGTGGTGCGGATCCCAGCAGGGCCGGCACGGAAAAATTCGATGGCAGCGGCATTTTCGGGGTTAGTAATATCCCACTCTCTGATCACATCGGTGATGGTTTTACCTAACACATGAGCGCAGTCGCCATGCAGCAGACCGCCTTTGTTTAACTCGTTTAAGATACCCAGAACGCCACCGGCACGGTGCACGTCTTCCATATGGTACTTCGGCGTAGATGGCGCCACCTTACACAGGTGCGGCACTTTACGGGATAAGCGGTCGATATCGGCCATGGTAAATGGCACTTCGCCTTCCATTGCCGCAGCCAGTAAGTGCAGGATAGTATTGGTAGAACCGCCCATGGCGATATCCAGACTCATGGCATTTTCAAACGCATTGAAGTTAGCAATATTGCGCGGCAATGCCGAGGCATCATCGTTCTTGTACCAACGCTCACACAGTTCTACGACTAACTCGCCCGCTTTCTTGAACAGGTTTTCACGGTCGGCGTGAGTGGCCAGCATGGAGCCATTACCCGGCAGCGATAAGCCCAGCGCTTCGGTTAAACAGTTCATCGAGTTGGCGGTAAACATCCCTGAGCACGAGCCACAGGTAGGGCAGGCCGAACGCTCGATTTCGTTAGTGTCATCGTCCGACACTTTATCATCTGCAGCAGCGACCATGGCATCAACCAAATCCAGTTTAATGATTTGATCAGACAATTTGGTTTTACCCGCTTCCATCGGGCCACCGGAAACAAACACCACCGGAATGTTCAGACGCATCGACGCCATCAGCATTCCCGGGGTAATTTTGTCGCAGTTAGAGATACACACAATGGCATCGGCGCAATGCGCGTTAACCATATACTCTACTGAATCGGCGATAATCTCACGGGACGGCAGGCTGTACAGCATCCCGCTGTGACCCATAGCAATACCGTCGTCTACCGCGATGGTATTGAATTCTTTTGCCACACCACCTGCAGCCTCAACACTACGCGCCACGAGCTGGCCCATGTCTTTTAAATGTACGTGACCCGGCACGAACTGGGTAAAGGAGTTAGCAATGGCAATAATGGGCTTACCAAAATCACCGTCTTTCATACCGGTAGCTCGCCATAAAGCGCGCGCACCGGCCATGTTGCGTCCCTGTGTTGTGGTTGCAGATCTTAACTTAGGCATAAAAAACTCTCGTCCCGTCAGGGTATATCTTATTTATAAACCGGGGTTAACCAGTTCCATTTATCTTCGGTTTTGCCGTTAAACAAGCCGAAGAACATGTCTTGAATTTCTTTAGTAATCGGGCCACGGCCGCCTTTACCTACGGTAATACCGTCTACGCTGTTCACCGGGGTGACTTCAGCGGCAGTACCACACATCAGGATTTCATCGGCCAGGTACATAGCTTCACGCGGAATGTTTTCTTCGCGAATTTCATAGCCCAGCTCTTTGGCCAGCGTCATAACCGTGTCGCGGGTAATACCCGGCAGGATTGCCGCCGTTTTAGGCGTAGTGCTGATAACACCATCGCGGATCACGAAGATGTTTTCGCCGGCGCCTTCACTGATGTAACCGTTACGGTCGAGCGCAATGCCTTCGCCGTAGCCATGGCGACGCGCTTCCATAGAGATCAGCTGTGAAGACAGGTAGTTACCACCAGCTTTCGCGCCAGTCGGCATAGTGTTAGCTGCCAGACGGTTCCAGGAAGAGATACCGGCATCAACACCATTTTTCAGCGCTTCTTCACCCAGGTAAGCGCCCCATTCAAAGGCCGCAATCGATACTTCTGCTTCAGCATCCAAGGGCACTTTAATGCCCATACCAATATCACCAAAGAAAGCAATCGGACGGATGTAAGCGGATTTAAGATCGTTTTTAACAATGATATCTATTAGCGCCTGATTCAATTCATCCATAGTGTAAGGGATGTTCATGCGATAGATTTTGGCCGAGTCGAACAAGCGACGGGTGTGTTCCTGTAAACGGAATACACAGGTACCCTGATCCGGTGTGTTGTAAGCACGCACACCTTCAAAGACTGATGAACCGTAGTGAATAGCGTGAGTCATTACATGAACGGTAGCCTCTTTCCAGGGGATAATTTTACCGTTAAACCAGATATAATCAGCAAGTTGCTTAGCCATGTCGTTTCCTTAAGAACTAGCGGGCTTTATGTTACCCGTAAAGTGTAGTCAGTAAGTGACTGACCACTATAATTAATACCGCGTCAAATGATACATGACGCGGGCTCGCGACCCAATGCACAGTGGCATTTTTCGCAGATAAACAGTGTAAACTCGTACAATTAGGTGTGCACAGACCAATGCGACACACACAGTTCGATTTGCACGGAATAAATAATACCGTTGTCGCCAATAGTTTATTGGCTGACAATAACGAGATACAGACACAGATTCGGAAGTTTTTGGCTGGCTTTTGAAAAGGTCAATGACGTCTGGCTATAACGACACGCCTTTCAGGGGCGTAGAAATACCACGGATCCCGTGACGTGATCAAGGGCAGGGCTTAAAAATTAACCTTTTGACCGACCAAATCAGCAAATCTTTCGACGAATCTGCACCAAGGCTCAGTATGCGCCAACGTTCATCCTCACTACACTGCAGGTTAAATCGCCGACACAGTGCAGAACATCATGGGAATGGGAATCGTATATACTCGCGGCGCAGCGGGCATAAGCGCGCCGACAGTCAAAGTGGAAGTACACTTATCCAATGGCCTGCCTTCCTTTAAATTGGTTGGTCTGGCTGAAACCGCCGTTCAGGAAGCCAAAGAGCGGGTACGCAGCGCCTTAATTAACAGCGGCTTTGAGTATCCGGCACGGCGCATTACGGTAAACCTGGCGCCCGCGGATATCCCGAAAAGTGGTGGCCGCTACGATTTAGCCATTGCCCTGGGCATTTTGATCGCCATGGGATTAATCGACCAACCTCCTCTGAATACAGTAGAGGTTGCCGGTGAGCTCAGTTTGAACGGCGACATTCGTCCTGTACCAGGCTTATTGCCAGTGGCCATGCGCTGTGCAGAAGACAACCATACGTTGCTGGTACCTGCAGGTAATGAAGCGGAAATTCAGTTGGTCAGCAACCTCGAATACAGGGTTCCGGCAACGTTACTTAGCGCATTCCTGCATTTTACCCGACAACACACACTCGCCATAAAGCACACCTGTAATGACGTATCTCTCCCCCCACCCCGTCCGCGCTGGGATGACATCATTGGTCAGCAACAGGCCAAACGAGCACTGTGTATTGCAGCGGCAGGCTCGCATAATCTTTTAATGGTAGGCCCGGCAGGCACGGGCAAAAGTTTACTTGCCAGTCGGCTGGTGAGCTTACTACCACAGCTTAATCACCAACAGGCTCTGGCCACTGCCGCGCTGTATTCGGTAAAAGGAGAACAGCGTGATACCCAAGATTGGCTGACGCCGCCTTTTCGCTCTCCCCATCATACCTCATCGGCCATTGCCTTAACGGGCGGTGGCGCACATCCGCAACCGGGCGAAGTGTCGCTGGCGCATAATGGGGTATTGTTTTTAGACGAACTGCCCGAATTTGGCCGTCAGGCGCTGGATGTCCTTCGCGAACCGCTGGAGACCGGTGATATATGCCTGTCACGCGCTTCCGGGCAGGCCAGGTATCCCGCCCGGTTTCAATTACTGGCCGCTATGAACCCCAGTCCGACAGGGGATATAGACGACGGTCGCAGTACTACGCAGCAAATCCAGCGCTATTTAAGTAAGCTTTCAGGCCCGTTGCTCGACCGTATTGATATCCAGATTGAAGTGCGCCGGCCGGGTTCTTATGCTTTTGCGCCCCCGGTTAGCGGCAAAGACACTGCCATTGAGGCCAGGGAGCAGATCATGGCAGCTCACGAAATTCAGCAACTGCGCCAGGGTAAGAGTAACGCAGCACTGAGCGTAGCCGAACTTGGCACACATTGTTCAATGCCTCCAGAAACGGAAGAGTTTCTGCAGCGTGCGGCAACCAAATTAAAACTGTCTATGCGGGTGTTTCATCGCACCATAAAAGTAGCCCGAACCATTGCCGACCTGGAAGCGCAAGCCCATATCACCACCGAGCATATTGGTGAGGCATTGGGTTACCGGGCGCTGGATAATTTAATCCGTCAGTTTAATTCCAATTGAAACAGGGCGTTAATCAGCGGCTCGTGACGACGTTCCTGCAAACAGGCGAGGCCCAATTCGTAGGAACCAATATCGTCTACCTGAATTCGGGTAACACTGGAAGACATACTGGAGTGATCGAGCACCACCTGCGGCACAAAACCAATACCGCAGCCTAAGGCCACCATCGACACAATGGCCTCGTTTCCGCCCACTGAGGCATACACATTGGGGCGAATGCCGTGTTCGGCAAACCAATGGTAAACAATGCGGCGGCTTGGCCCCTGTTCTGGCAGTATCACCTGATTGACCCGCCAGTCGACCTGGGCAAGCTGGGTTAAACGCCGGTCGCGGGGCGCAATTAGCACCAGCGGCACAAAGTCCAGCCCCGAAAAACACAGGTCGGTTGGGAAGTCAGGAGAGTGGATGGCAATAGCAACATCCGATTTTTTATGCTTTACATGCTCAATAGCCAGCCCGGGATCGCCGGTGACCAGGCGGATATCCACACCAGGATAACGCTGGCGAAAACGGGAGAGCACAGAAGGCAGATGGCTTTGACTGGCAGTCACCGAACAGTACAGGCTTAACTCCCCCTGCAAGGCCTTTCCGTCGTCTCGCAGTTCTTGTCGTACGTGCTGCCATTCACCCAGCAATTGTTCACTAAAATTCAACAACTTATGACCACCATGGGTGAGCGCCACCGAGCGGTTATCGCGTTTAAACAGCACGCATCCACACTCTTCTTCGAGGCGCTGTATCACCCTGCTTAAAGTGGATGGCGAAACGAACATCGCGTCGGCCGTGTCACCAAAATGTAAGCTTTTTGCGAGATGATTAAATAGCTGTAGACTGCGAAAATCCATGGTGATTTCACTTTTTGCAACACTGTTTTGCAAATATATCATTTTTCAAAACGAAAGGGGTAGCGTATTGTTGCTGCAAGTCGTCAATGACGAGGTCATCCCAGCTGATTGAAGCTAAGGGATAACGACAAAAGAAGTTCGGAATTATTTTTTTTATGGCTAATTATTTCAACACTCTGTCTCTACGCCAGCAACTGGACCAGTTAGGTCGTTGTCGCTTTATGAATCGCGACGAATTTGCTGACGGTTGTGAGTTCCTTAAAGGTAAAAAAATTGTCATCGTTGGCTGCGGTGCACAAGGCCTTAACCAGGGGCTCAATATGCGTGACTCAGGGTTAGACGTAGCTTATGCGCTGCGTCAGGCTGCGATTGATGAGAAACGTGACTCATTCCAACGCGCCTCAAACAACGGTTTTAAAGTAGGTACTTATCAGGATCTGATCCCTACAGCGGACGTGGTTTATAACCTCACTCCTGATAAGCAGCACGCCAGTGTGGTAGAAGCGGTTATGCCTTTAATGAAAGAAGGCGCAACCTTAGGTTACTCACACGGTTTCAACATTGTTGAAGAAGGTCAGCAAATTCGTAGCGACATCACTGTTGTTATGTGTGCGCCTAAGTGCCCGGGTACCGAAGTACGTGAAGAATATAAGCGTGGTTTCGGTGTACCAACACTGATTGCCGTTCACCCGGAGAATGATCCAAAAGGTGAAGGCTGGCCAATCGCTAAAGCACTGGCAAGCGCCACTGGTGGTGACCGTGCTGGTGTTCTGGAGTCGTCTTTTGTTGCAGAAGTTAAGTCTGACCTGATGGGTGAGCAAACTATCCTGTGTGGTATGCAACAAACTGCTGCGATTCTGGCCTTTGAAAAAATGACTGCTGACGGTATTGATGCCGGCTATGCAGGTGCCCTTATCCAGTATGGTTTAGAAGCCATTACTGAAGCGCTGAAAATCGGCGGCGTAACCAACATGATGGATCGCCTGTCTAACCCAGCGAAATTGAAAGCTTATGATTTGTCAGAAGAACTGACTTCTCTGATGCGCCCATTGTTTGAAAAACACCAGGACGACATCATCAGCGGCGAATTCTCTCGCACTATGATGGCTGACTGGGCAAACAACGACGCAAACCTGTTAGGCTGGCGTGAAGAAACCGGTCAGACTGGTTTTGAAAATGCCCCGGCTTACGACGGCGAAATCTCAGAGCAGGAATTTTTCGACAACGGTATTTTGTTAGTGGCTATGATTAAAGCCGGTGTAGAAATGGCCTTCGACGTAATGGTTGAAGCAGGCATTCTGCCAGAGTCGGCTTACTACGAATCACTGCACGAAACACCACTGATTTCGAACACTATTTCGCGTAAGCGTCTGTACGAAATGAACGTGGTTATTTCAGACACAGCAGAGTACGGTAACTATTTATTTGCGAACGCAGCAGTACCTTTACTGCGCGAGAAGTTCATGCCTAACATCGATACTACTGTTATCGGTAAAGGTCTGAACGTAACGTCTAACCAGGTAGACAATAAGCGTCTTACCGAAGTTAACGAAGCGATTCGCAACACTGGCGTTGAAGCCATTGGTAAAGAATTACGCGGTTACATGACGGATATGAAAGCCATCATCGAAGCGTAGACAGTTTCTGTCGTTAGGTGCTTAACCAAGCCCTTTTGCCCGACCAATTTGGTCGGGCTTTTTTATGCCTGTAAAACACATCCGCCCAACCTGCTTTTAACTTCCCAGCGCTATCGTTTTACCGCTCAATGCTGGCTGTTGCTCACAGTGAATCAATGCCATTTCGATTAACGCTTTCGCCGCTGGCAAAGCCTCACTGGAATTAGGCCATAGGGCGTAGATCGGGCGTGAGAAGAGTGGTTCAGAATAGTACCGCAATGCGTTTTTCATTTTCTTGTCAAACATGGCGACTTCGGTCATCGGCAACAGGGCAGCACCACGACCCTGCTCAACCAGTTTTCTGGCCAGTGTAATATCTCCGACCTGAGAAACCTGCGCAAACTGCGATGTAATAAGGTCAATTTCATGCTCGTTTGCGGCGATCTGCGCAGGTGAATAAGCCAAAAACAAATGCATATCCGGCGTAATCACACGCGGCCCAATCACGCTCACAGCTATCTCCCCCAGGCGCCGCTGATAAAATGAAGAATCATCCTGTTTACCAACCCTGAAAGCTACTTCAAAAGGCTTCTGACTCAATAGCGCATTGTGGTTACTCGGTTCTATATTGAGCGCTAATTCAGGATACCTTTGCTGATATTGCCAAATAACATCAAACAGAGGGCCAACAATCAGGTTTTGCGGACACAGGATGCGTAAACTGGACACATTCTCATGGCTTAACCTGGTGACTGTATTTTGTAACGCATTCATTGGCGTGGTGATTTCTTCATAAAGCTCTTTGCCAAAGGTGGTCAGAATCACCCCGCGGGAGGTGCGGGTAAGTAACGCGCTATTTAACTTTCGCTCCAGCGCGCTAAGTCTTTTAGACAGGGTCGCTGGCGTTATTTTTAAGTCGGCAGCGGTTTTAGCAAAACTGCCTCGTTTCACTATTTCGACAAACAGTTGCAAGTCATCCAGCACAGTAAATCCTTCACATTTACCTTTCCTAAACCGCCATTCTAACGCGCTCGCTTATCCATACAATATCTGTTCACCAAGAGGAGGAATGAATGAACAAACTGCTTTTTACCGCACTGTTTTCACTGTGCCTTTCGGCACTGGTATCGGGTTGGGTAACCTACATCAACTTAGGTGCTGGCCCGAGCTTTGTTAAGCACTGGGGACTTGCCTATGTCAACGCCTGGCCGATGGCTTTTTTGGCCGCCTATCTGCTCACTGCGCCAGTTAAAGCGTTAACCAACAAGCTACTAAAGGTATCGTAATCATGATAAATCCGGATAACTCACTGCACATTGTGGCAAAAATAACCCCTAAACCTGAGTATTTCGAACGTGGCCTGGCAGCCATAAAGCCCATAATTCAGCCAACCAGAGCAGAGCCGGGCTGTTTCCGATTCGATGTGTTTGCCGATGAGCACAATGGTCAGTATGTACTGGTAGAACACTTTCGTAACCAGGCAGCACTCGACAACCATTATGCTCAGCCTTATACCCGGCAGGTCTTTACCCTGTATGACGAAATACTCGCGAAAGCACCCGACATTGCCACTCTGACACCCGTTGATGAAACCTCTGCATTGGATGCGTCTGTTTCCCGTTACGAGCGCGGGTTACATAATCTGAAACGCATCGACGGTCGGGCAGGGGAAGAAGTGGTAGAAGGGCTTAAGCAGGTGTCGGCCTCACTCGCCAACTATGTGGTTGAGTTCCCTTTCGGCGATATTTATAACCGTGGAGGTATCGATTTACGGGCCAGGGAAATTGCCACCATTGCCATGCTTGCTGCGATTGGCGATACACAGGACCAATTAAGAGTACATATTCATGCCGGATTAAATGTCGGGCTTAGCCTGGCAGAAATTGAGGAAATCATTATTCAGACTTCGGTTTACGCCGGCTTTCCCAGAGCCTTAAATGCTATGAAGGTGTTTGCTGATATTCAATCTGCACACCCCTCCATGGCGTTATAAATACAATAGCAGGTTATCCCCTAACCACTCTCTGCTTTCCCAGAGTGTTACCAACTGCATACAGATCGCATCAGCCTGACTGACACGAAAATACTAACTTGCTGATATATATAAATATAATAATTGGCACAATGCTTGTAATAACCACTGGTTATCTGAAAAAAGCAATCATAATAATTAAAGTCATCTTGAGGGGAGTATTTCATGCAGTCAGGCATTTCCAGGTTTACGCAAATTGGCGACTGGATCTTCGAAGTCAAAATGGTCAGGGCTCTGCGAGTCGAAAATTACGGTCAGCCCTATGATGCAGTGGCCACACTAACTGCTAACGGGGAAAGCATGTATATCGATACACAGCTCACCCGCCAGCATAACGAGTTGAGTCGTGAAGACTGTATGGCGTTTTACGAATTTGCCAAACAGCTGGAGATGAAACAGCTACAATACGACAAATTACGCAATGGTGAACGCCACTCGCGCAATGTTGAGATTGTGGAAAACCAGCGGCCCCGGGCAGTGGTTCAGCTGGTTAACGGTAATCGCTTTCCCTAAGAAAGCGATTATGCCGTTTTCTCCGGTCTTTGCAGACTCAGGCGGATAATAATAAATGCCAGCGTGAAGAACACCAGAAAACCCGCACCAATGGGGAACAAATCAACGGTGAGATAAGAGTCTACCGTGGTGGCTACCAGCACAGCAATAATACTTGATAGCGAGCCAATAATGGCTGCGCCCAGTCCTGCCATATCGCCTAAGGGATGCATGGCAATGGCGTTGAGGTTACCAAACAGCAGCCCCACAAAGAAAAAGCCGATAAATAATGAACCAATGGTCACCACCAGTGGTGGCAGGCCATCAAACATTTCAATGATGCCCAGGAAAATAACCGAAAACACCACCGAACCAATCAACGCTACCTGGGTTACCCGATACATCCCCAAACGCATCACAATTTTGCTGTTGATAAACGACGCCAGACCAATAGAAAAAGCCAGGGTAGCAAAGATATAAGAGAACATTCCCCCCACGCCGTAGAAGCCCTGAAAGATGGTCTGCGACGCACTTAAGTAAGCCAGAAACCCGCCAAATACACAGCCCATGGCCAGGGTCGGCCCGATCACCGGCTTGTGGGTGATGATAAACATTGAAGAACGGAAAAACTGCGCCCACGAGAACGGCTTGCGACGGCTGGGAGGCAGTGTTTCCGGCTGCCTGATCCAGAACCACGCCCCGGTAAACACGGCCACCAGCAGAAACAGGGTAAAAATATGGAACCAGGAGGCAATATTGAGCACCCACTGACCCACCATAGGCGCCAGCATTGGGACCAGGATAAATACCATCATAATAAACGACATGACCCGTGCCATGGCTTCACCGGCAAACTGATCGCGGATCACCGCCGTAGAGGCTATGCGCGGGCCTGATACACCAAACGCCTGAATGACCCGGCCAATAAGCATAGTTTGCATATCATCAGCCAGCATACACACCACCGTACCAACGGCAAAGATAACCAGCCCCAGAATAATGGCCTCGCGGCGGCCACGGGTATCGCAATAGGGACCAAAAAATAACTGGCCGACAGCCATGCCACCAAAAAACAAAGACACAATCAGGTGACTTTCGTGAATATCCTTCGCGCCCATCGCCGTGCCAATGGCATCCAAAGCAGGCAGCATGGCATCAATACTCAGCGCCACCAACGACGTCATCAGCGCCATCAGAGCAATAAACTCCGGCAAGCCGAGAGCGGGTTTAACATGAGTACTTTTCTGCTTCATAACAAAAGGAAATTCCGGTTTATACTAATTTCGGACGGGCTTTACCGGCCTCAAAGAAGGAAGTTAATTAAGCGCAGTAGTATACCGTAAGTTTGTGACAACTGCGCTCTGATAAGGGTGAATGGGGGGTAAAATGCCGTGGAAATATTAGCCAGTGTGGCTAATAAAAGAAGCGGAAGCGCTGCAGACTTACCTGAACTGCACACCGGACAGCGCCAGAGCACCTATCCGGTATAGCCGTGATAATCTGGCGTCAGAAAAACCAGAACCGGGAATCGGTTGATAAACATGTCTGCTTAGCAGTCTTTATCTTCCAGATCCATTTTCTCTTTAGCGTCTTCACACGCATCTTCGAGGGCGTTGCCCGCATCGTCGGCCATTTCTTCAGCCTTATCAGCCGCATCTTCTGCCATATCTTTGGCTTTATCCGCCGCATCGGAAGCGGCATCTTTAGCATCATCCATGGCTTCGCTGGCAGCATTTTTAAAGTTGCTCAGCGAGTCTTCCGCCTGCTCTTTTTTTTCTTCACTGCATGCGCTGAGTAACAGTGAAAATGCACCGATAAATACCAGTGTAAGAATGTGTTTTGTTGTTTTCATGTAGTGTGCCCCTGTCTTTTTACTGATGTCTGAACAGCAAAGCTTTAATCACTTTGCTTAAAAATACCACATATACCCCGAAGACCAAGATGAATTTACCGAGCCGATTCATCATGGCGGAGACTCCCTGAAATCTGATAACCGTTGCGAACAACGCTATTCCCAATAAGATGACGATAATCATTAGCCATTCCTGTTTAAAATACGGCACCGCTTTGGCGGCATAACAACATGGAATAGCGAAAACCTTGCCACTTTTAAAATAGCAATATTTAACAGTGAGTTAGCCTATTATCGGCTAGAAAGGCGGTGGTGTAGAGGGTAAAGGTGTCTTCTCATACAGACACTTTTACACGCTCTTGTTAGCTTATAGTTCAGGCTTTTTGCTGGTCGGGATGCAGGGATTTACCGAGAATGTGATTGTCACGGTCGATAACCGTAGATGCGCGACCAACAATTAACGGATCCGGCGCCTTGGCAATACGCCGGTCTTTGTTTGGATAAGGCATGGAATGCAGAAAATACTGCATACAATTAAGTCGGGCCCGTTTTTTATCATCGGATTTTATCACCATCCAGGGTGCGTCGTTGGTGTCGGTATAGAAGAACATCGCTTCTTTAGCTTCGGTGTAGTCATCCCATTTCTGCTGCGCCAGTTTATCAATCGGGCTTAACTTCCATTGTTTGAGCGGATCGGTTTCGCGCTTCTCGAACCGGCGGGTTTGCTCTTCCTGAGTTACCGAGAACCAGAATTTAAATACCCGAATACCGCTATTCACCAGCATACGTTCGAGTTCAGGTGTCTGACGCATAAACTCCAGGTATTCATTGGGTTCGCAAAAGCCCATTACCCGTTCAACGCCGGCCCGGTTGTACCAGGAACGATCAAACAAGACAATTTCGCCGGCAGTAGGCAGGTGTTTTATGTAACGCTGAAAATACCACTGCCCCTTTTCTTCTTCGGAAGGTTTCTCCAGTGCTACCACTCTGGCTCCACGAGGGTTCAGATGCTCCATAAAGCGCTTGATGGTACCGCCTTTACCCGCCGCATCACGCCCCTCAAATAGCATGACCACCCGTTCTCCGGTTTCCTTTACCCATTTCTGGACTTTCAGTAACTCCACCTGCAGCTGATGCTTATGCTGTTCATAGAACTGGCGCGTCACTTTGCGCTTGTAGGGATATTCACCGGAGCGGAATGACTCTGCAATATACTGCTCGTCGTGGCGCATTTCAGACAGTGAATGCGGATGTTCATGGGCTTCTTCCGGGGTAGGTACAGCGGTAAGTTTTTGGCTATCGGTCACGTTCAATTCTCCTTCTGTATAGGTTCATTGTACGCCGCTTAGCCGCAGTATTGGGGGCCGATACCAAGCTAATCCATGGTCGGCTGATCTGGATCAATCGGTTAAATTACGACCTGCCCGGGGGGCATTTACCGGGCCTCCCCGGGCAGGCTTGCGCTGACGTTTTGTTACAGGTACTCAGCGAGAAATTTATCCATTTCTTTGAATAACTTAACCCGATTCGACTGAATTTCCAGGTGATGGTTACCCAAAGGCAATTCAACGTACCGGTATTCCTTGTCCTCATCATCGAGCTCATCAGCCATCAGGCGACTCTGCTCAACGTGAACCACCCGGTCTTCCTCACCATGTACCAGCAAGATAGGCGTTTTGATATTTTCCACATAGTTAACCGGTGAGCGGCGGTCGCGATCATCACCATCTTCACCGATTTGTCTTTTCACCAATTTGGCGTTCAGGAAGCCTCGGGCTCTGCGCACCAGACGGTCCAAATCACTAACGCCCGCAAAACTGACCGCGCACTGATACAATTCAGGGCTTTTCACTGTGGCTGCCAAGGCCGCAAATCCACCGTAACTGGCCCCAACAATACACATTTTGTTTTTGTCGGCGTAGCCCTGATCAATCATCCATTGGGTGCCATCAACCACATCATCCTGCATAGCCATGCCCCAGTTTTGCATGTGCGATGCTTTAAATGAAAACCCATAGCCGGACGAGCCGCGGAAGTTAGGGCGCAGCACGGCATAGCCGCGACTGGTAAAATAGGCAACCCAGTAATTAAAACCACCGCCATCACGGCCACTCGGTCCGCCATGGGGAAAAATCACGGTAGGGTAAGGGGCTTCACCGGTTTTCGGCAGCGTAAGATACCCTTCAATTTCGGTTTTATCGCGGGCCGTAAAGGTAATTCGCTCGTGTTCGCTCAACGCCTCGGTGTCGATATCGGGGTATTGGTCAAATAAAAAGTTAATCGTTACTTCTTTCTGGTTACCAATATAATACCGACCGGGCTGGGTATCGCTCTGGGTATACAGCAGGTAAACCTCTTCGTTGCGGCTGAAAGCTTTCAACGAGTTGTAGCTATTCTTAAACAGTTTGTTTAACCCTTTACGCAAAGGGGCGTAGCGATCGTCCCAATAAAAGGTTCCTCGCGGTCCGTTAACACCAATGGCGTCATTGGTTACCGGCGAATAAATCAGGCTGCCGTCCACATCGTATTCATCGTCTGAATAAACCAGCGTTTCTTCACGCGTTGTCAGATCCAGCTTGTACAACGCTCTGTAATCATTAAGGTACTTCTTTATGTACAGAATGTTAGGATCAGCGGCAAAACCAGCCACGTATATCGGTTTATCTTCAGAGACGTTATACGCGTACAACTCTTCGTAATTATCGTCTTCGTCGCGCAGGAAGATCTGGCGATCACCGGTCTCGTAATTCAGCGCAATACCAATTCGCACATTACCCTGTCTATCGGTTACCCAGTCACGAATGCGTTTTTTGCCTTTAATCAGGCGGCTGATTTTGCGGTCTTTAATATTCACTTTAAAAACCGATTTTTCAAACGGTCGTGAGATATCGATGGCCATCAGAATATGATCAGGATCGTCAGGCAAGTAATCAATAACATCATCCTGGAACTGCGGCACATACCCCACATCGTTCTGATAACGCTGAATATGCCGCCAGTCGATCACCTGCTCAGGGGATGAACCTTGCTCGTCGTACTTCATCAGATATAAGCGGGTACGAAAGAACTTTTGCCCATGGCGACTAACCTCGTAGCGGGCGCTAACCAGCAAATCTTCATCATTCGCCCACTTATACCAGTTAATCTTGACCTTTTGGTTGTCTGCCTTGAGCAGGTAGTACACTTTCCCGGTGGCCAAATCCAGCGTCATCAGCGCGGCAAGATCTTCATTGGAGGAGTTACGTTGCATGGCAAAGCGCGCCCCGTTTGGCGACATGGCAACGCTGTAAAACTGCGGCAGGCGACTAAAAACTTCGATAGGTTGAGGCTCTGAGGATTGGGCCACAGGCACTAAAGCAACACAACACAGCCACAACAGGATGAGCTGCTTGAACAGGCGGGGCATACAACGTTCCTTGTTTATTTTTAGCTTTCAATTTTGTGGTTAATATAAACGAAAGGGGATACCTGTCGCAACAAACAGGAAATTAGCTAAAAACGCTGTAGCGAATCCGCTTAAGGAGGTACACTTTTTGGCGTGGATTCTGCTTTAAGAATTGACCCTTTTGTTTGTATGCCGTGCAAGGAGCACACAGTCCGTTAATGTCAGTAGGTACTTTTTCACCCTTTTGTCGTGCTAGTTTGGCGCTAACCTGCCTGTTGTTCATACTCTGCCAGCCTGTATGGGCCTTAGACTATGAGTTAAAAGGCATAGAGCGAAGCGAGTTAGAAGACAATATAGAACTGCATCTGGCATCGGTTAAGCTGGTTAATAACGCACTGGATGAACCCACCGAAGATCGCATAATGCGCTCTGTAAAAACTGCCCTGCAACCCTTCGGTTTTTACAATAGTGAAGTCGCGCTCTATTTTGAGGAAGAAGAGCTTGTTATCGATGTCAGCCTCGGCGCTCCGCTTAAAGTCAGTAATGTAACCCGTGAGATTATTGGCGATGGACGCACGGATGAGGCTTTTCGGCAACGCTATAATGCCTTCCCGCTAAAACAAGGCGACGTATTACATCAGCCAACTTACGAAAAGTTTAAGTCAGAGATGTTTAACTATGCGCTGTCTAATGGCTACTTTGATTTTTATTGGCAGGCCACCCGGCTCGACCTGGTGCGGGAAGAAAACGAAGCGAATATTCTGCTTATTGCACAAAGTGGCCGCCAGTACGAATTTGGCGAAGTAGAACTGGTTGGCGACGATCGGGCGAAAGCGATTATCGGCCGGCTGAAGAATTTTGTGGCCGGTGAAAAATACAGCTCAGCTAAATTAACCGAGTTTAACCGGCGCTTAAACGAAACCGGTTATTTCGCAAGAGCCATTGCCCGCCCCATTGTTAAGCGGGCCGAAGGAGCGCGAGTACCGGTTGAAGTCACGCTGACGCATCTGCCACGGGATATCTTTAACGTGGGTGGCGGCGCCAACTCCGACAAAGGCCCCCGGGTACGAGCCCGCTGGGAGCGGCCCTGGGTGAATACCCGAGGGCATTCAGTAACCGGGCAGGTGTTTTTCTCCAAGCTGGAACAGGCGGCCAGTCTCGACTACCGTATTCCCCTTGAGGATGTAAACAATGATTACGCCAGTTTTCAAACCAGTTATGAATTTGAAGACAACTCGATCAGTGACACCAAAAGTGAAACCCTGACTATCTCAGGCCATCGTTTCTGGAAAGAAGCCGAATCCCCCTGGCAACGCAGCTTGTCGTTAACCTTTGAGCGGGAGATGTTTACCCAGGGGATAAGCGATCCGCAAACCATTAATCTGCTGATGCCCGGTTACTCGATTGGTTACACCAAATCCGATCAGGAACTCACTATCGGCCAGGGTCAGCAATATATTGTGGCGGTTCAGGGTGGGCATGAAAGTGCCGGCAGCGATATTTCGCTGTTTAAAATTACCGCCAACGCCAAAGTGATCACTACCATCAACGATACACACCGTATTTATCTGCGAGCCGACGCCGGCGCTATCCGTACCGACGATTTTAACCGGGTGCCCTCATCGCTACGTTTCTTTAGCGGTGGCGATCAGAGTATTCGCGGCTTCCGCTATCAGGAAATATCTCCCCAGGTGCTCGACGACGAAGGTAATCCGGTGCTAACCGGTGGCCGCTACCTGGCAACAGCCAGCGTAGAGTATGCTTATCCCGTTGCAGATAACTGGCGGGCGGCCGTGTTTGCCGATGTGGGTACCGCCACCAATGACTTCTCTGATGGCTTATCCCGGGGCCTGGGTATTGGCGCCCATTGGTTAACGCTGATTGGCCCGGTGCGCTTTTATATTGCCCAGGGCAAAAATGACTTCGAGACACAATGGCGCTTCCACTTTTCGCTGGGGCCTGAGCTATGAGTATCAATCGCCTGGCAAAAGGCTTCTTAATACTGCTGCTAACCCTGATACTGCTTGTTGTCGCCTTACTGTCGCCGCTTGGCGCACCATTAATCAATTATGCGGCGAACAAGTACGTCCCCGGACTCTCGGTAGACTCGGTATCGGGTAGCCCGTTAAGCGAACTGACACTACAGCACATCAGCTGGCAAAACGAGCAATGGCAGGTGAACGTCAGCAAAGTCACTTTAGCCCACGAGTGGACCTGCCTGCTTAACAGTAAAGCGTGCATTACCGCCTTAAAGATTGACTCACCGCACATAAAGCAATTGGCAGTCGCAGACACCGCAGAAGCGCCGCCAGCTGAACCGACCGGTGAAATTACCCTGCCACTGGCCATTGCACTGGATGACCTCAGCATCAGTGACACACGCTTTCAAAGCGCGGCCATAACGCTTCAGGCAGAGCAATTAACCAGCAGCGCCGAGTGGACAGACACGCTGGATATTAAACATCTCACGCTCAACGGCCTGACCATTACGCTGCCAGAGAGCGAACCACAACCGCAGTCACCGATGATTTTAAGTTATCAGGCGCCGGCCTTGCCTGAGGTGAATATACCGCTATCGCTGCGGGCCAGCGACGTTAAGCTCTCCAACATCCGGGTGTTACAGGGTGAGCAGGAAGTCGCCGCACTCGACGTAGCCTTACAACAAACACAGATTCAGGGCAGCCAGATTGCATTGCGTGCGCTCAGCGTATCCATGGCGCAGGTGAATGCAAGCCTTGACGGTGAGGTCAGCCTGAGCGGCCAGTATCCTCTTAACTTAGCCCTGGTTGCCGACCTGCCCGTCGAACAGTCTGCCCAGCATACAGAGCTGACAGCCGAAGGCGATCTGAGTGACCTCGCACTCAATATCAGCACCAGTGGACTAGCCAGCGCCAACATTACTGGCAAAGCCAACCTGCTCAGTGACAGCCTGCCTGTCTCCTTACACACTCAGTGGCCTGCACAAGCCCTCGCGCCGCTGGCGAATGTCGATCTGGATAGCGGCGTGTTGTCGATTCAGGGCCAAATGGGCGAATACGCTATACAGCTCGATAGCGGAGCCACTATTCCTGATGTATCACCGGTAAAAGTGAGTCTGATTGCCCTGTTAAGCGACCGCTCGTTAGCGGTATCGGCGCTTAATAGTGAATTGCTGGAAGGCGAAGTGACCAACAGTGGCGTGCTCTATTTCAGTGACTCGCTGAGCTGGGAGGGGATATCTCGCCTGACACGTTTGGATTTACAAGGGTTTTCAGAACTTGCCCCCACCAATTTAAACGGCGTTGTAAAAGCACAGGTTAGCCTGAGTGACAAAGGCCCCAATGTGCTGGTGTCAGATATCCGCCTTCAGGGGGAGCACTTACGGGAGTCATTTACCCTGACGGGTGACGCCGTTTACTCTGCCAACAGTGACATTATGGTGGCGAATGTCAGTGGTGACCTGGCCAACAATCACTTCTCGGCGGTGGGGCAGGTGTTTAATCAGCAATATCTGGATGCCCTGGTGGCCATCGATTTGCAAAAGCTGGCAGCGTTATACCCCGAGGTATCCGGCCAGCTAGCCGGCTCAGTAGCCATAAAAGGCCCCTGGGAAGCACCGGTCATTGATTCCAAACTGTTGCTTACAGATGTCCTCGCCAGTGCCAGGCTAAGTCAGGCGGCCGCTAATCAGGGCCCTCTGAATGGGGAAATATCGGTAACCGGTTCTTTAGCCGAGCATGCGGTTAAAGCCAACCTGCAATTGCCTGAACATACCACCACACTGAACCTGGTCGGTCAGTGGCAAAACCAGCAATGGCAGGGCCAGTTAACCGATACCCAGCTGGCGGTCCTGAATACTGTATGGGAATTACAGTCAGACGTTGCCCTGCGTTATGAAGCTAGCCCACAGCATTTCACGGTGAGTCAGCACTGCTGGGAAGCCAGGGAGAAAGGCAATTTATGTATCAATGCTGTTGATTATACGCCGGCACTGATTAACTGGGATGTGCAGGCTAACGCACTGCCAATTGGCCTGTGGGTTGACGAGCTGATGCCAGATCTGTTGGTAGAACGCAACAGCGCCACGCTCAACATCAACACTAAAGGCAACTTTAACCCGGCCAATGAAAAAGTAGCCGGCCAGCTTCAGGTATCGGTAAGCCCGGATAAATGGCAACTCGCCGGTAATGAACCGGTAACCATCGATCTAAATGAAGTGAGCTTTAATGGCCAGTTTGACGAACAGCAAGTCGCCTTAACCGGTAATATCACCAGCCCGCAAATTGGAACCATAACCTCCCGCGCCACGGTATTTCCATTTACCGAACAACCCACTATTGAAGCGCAAATTACCATTGCCGACTGGCAGCTCGCGCCATTTAAGCCACTGATTGCACGCATGAATGAACTCAACGGCAATATTAACGGTGAGCTTAAACTGGACGGACCGTTGAGCCTGCCGCAGGTGAATGGTCAGTTAACCCTTAAGCAGGGTGAGATAAACAGTGAAGACCTGCCGGTAGCAGTGAGTCATTGGCAACAAACCATCAACCTCAATGGTGCCAGTGCCGACTTTGAAGGGGAATTTTTACTGGGTGATGGCCCGGGCACCTTAAACGGCTCGGTAGACTGGCAGGACAGCTTATTGGTGGATGTCGCCGTGAAAGGCGATGCCTTTACAGTTAATTACGATGACAGCCGGGTGAAAGTCTCGCCAGACCTTTCGGTCAGCCTGAGTCCCCAGAGCGTAGAGATAACCGGTGACATTGATATTCCCTATGCCCGGGTAAAAATTAACGAACTGCCGCCCAGCGCGGTGTCTCCTTCACGTGATGTGCACCTGCGCGGGGAGCCACCCAGTGAAGCACTGGTGGACAATATAAATGCCGACATCATGGTCACATTTGATGAGGCAGAGCGTGAAGAGGTGCGCCTTGATGCCTTTGGTTTAAAGGCCACCTTAAGTGGCGGTGTAAATGTACAAACCCAGCCTGCACTTGCTGGCTACGGTGATTTACGCATTCTCAATGGCCGCTATGCCGCTTATGGGCAGAATTTGATTATCCGTACCGGTGAAGTGCAGTTTAACGGCCCGTTAGACCAGCCCATTCTGCTGGTTGAAGCCATTCGCGATCCAGACCTGACCGAAGATGATGTGATCGCGGGTGTTCGGGTAGAAGGCCCGGCCAATCAACCCAGCGTTTCGTTGTTCTCGGAGCCGGGGATGGATCAGGCCAGAAACCTGGCTTACCTGCTGAATGGCAGCGGCGGTCTCGGCGGCGGCCAGATGGACGAAAACTCCTATGCCGCCATGCTGATTGGATTTGGTTTATCCAGCTCTGAGTCACTTACCAGTAATGTGGGTAATGCATTGGGGATTGAAGATTTATCCCTCAGCACCACCGGCCAGGGCAGCGATACCAAAGTGGCCATTTCAGGCAAAATTGCGTCAAACCTCACCGTACGCTACGGGGTAGGCATGTTTTCCGATGAAGACAGCGGCGGCCAGGAAGTAGCGCTTCGCTATCAGATCCTGTCTAACCTTTACCTGGAGATTGTGCGCAGCCTGTATACCACTGTCGATTTGTATTATCAGTTTACCCTGGGGGATAACAAGCCGGATAACTCCAGCGAGGGCAACGCTCAGGAGTAGGCGTTGCTGTTGTGCCCTTAATCTGCCGCGCCCAGATCGGTAATGCGGCCATTGTTAAGGCTGTAAATCCAGCTATGAATGGTGAGAGCCTGCTTACGTGCCAGCGCATCTTTTACAATGGTTGTACGTTTAACGTTGTCGGTTTGAGCCAGCACATTTAACTCACACAGGCGTGCAGAACGCTGGTTCTCAGGCAACGCCTGAACGTCGTTATAGTGCTGTTGGTAGATATCCTTAATGTGCCCGAGCCAGTTATCAATCAGGCCAAACTGTTGCTCGCTCATGGCCGCTTCCACGCCACCACAGCCATAGTGGCCGCAAACAATAATGTGCTTAACCTTGAGCACGTCTACCGCGTACTGCAACACCGACAGGCAGTTAAAATCGGTGTGGATCACCATATTGGCCACATTACGATGCACAAAAATATCGCCGGGCAGTAAGTCCACAATCTGATTGGCCGGTACGCGGCTATCCGAGCAGCCTATCCATAAATAATCCGGCGTCTGCTGCTTGGACAGGGTGTCAAAAAATGTAGGGTCAGCTTTGTATGTCCGGGCGGCCCAGTGCGCGTTGTTATCGAGTAACTTTTTAATATCATCCATTGAGCAGAGCGCCTGTTATAGAGGGCAATGAAAAGAGCGGGCAGTGTAGGCCTGCAAAGCTAGGGGAACAAGTCATTTTGCTCCTGACTGACCAGTTGCTCGTATTCGCGCTTAAATTTCTGCTCCCGTTTATAGGCCCAGTAACCGAACCCGGCCATCAGCAGGCTGATAACGATAAAAGTGGCCACACCGCCTTTATCCACAAACGATTTCCACGTGAGATCGCCAACCACGGCGGCAATGCCCCATACGAGTAATAAAATTAACTCACTGCTCCAGGCTGAATGCAACGTGATGCGCGCGATTCTCTGATTACTCAGATATTGCTTTTTTAACGTATCCCGGTAATGACTGGTATCTTCAAACGAGGCGAGCACGGCATGACGACGCAGCCAGATAACAAAGCCGGTAAACACGCCACCACCTACCATAACGCCGCACAACACCAGGGCCATATATAAAGGTAACTTTTCCCAGCTATAAATGAGCATGCCGAGACCAATTAAAAAGCCGGTAAAATCTGAAGCAATATACCAGCGCTGCAACCGTTGCTGGGCTTTCAGGCGCAAGGTCACATCGGCCAGGTCGATTTCACTCACCGGTTGCTGCTGCCAGAGTGCAGTTAAATCCTGTTCCGGTGTTTGATTAGTCATTATTCATCCTCTGCTGCAACGTGTTTTTTGCCCGCTGAAGTAATACGCCAACGTGATTTTTAGTCAATCCGCACACCTCGGCAATTTCCTGATAGCTAAGCCCTTCCAATGTGAGCGTCATCACCTGACGCATTGTCAGGGGCAAGGCTCGAATAGCTTCCAGTAACGTGGTGACCTGCCGGCTTCGTGCCGCTACATATTCCGGCTCTTCATCCATCGCCCCGGCGGTGCCAACAATATCATCGTCGTCTGGCTGGCTCACTTCGCGGTTTTTCACCTCTTTGCTCACATGGGTCACCGCCCGGTTGTGCGCAATTTTAAGTATGTAGGTTTTCAGGCTGGCATCACCATTAAAGCGCTCTAACCCCTGCCATACCGCCAGAGCAATTTCCTGCAATAACTCCTGACGCACCGATTCATTGGCCTCGTAGCTCGATGCCACGCGACTCAGGAGCGCCTGATGTTCACTGAGTATTTGCTTAAAATCCTTTTGCACGAATGTCCCGGTTTGTAAGGTGAATTTGGCTTGCTTACTTCCTCTAGTCTGCCTGACGCAAAAAAAATTACAGGGCTTGTAATTTTTTTTAACGGGCAATGACTATAACGGTAACACAGCAGTTTGGTTAGTACTTAAAGAGGAAATCACAATGACACATACAGAGATTATTTTATTGGTAAGTGCAATGCTTGGAATGGGCTTAGTTTGCCATTATCTGGACGCCAAATATAATTGGCAGTTAAGTGCCTGGTTTTACGGTAAACCGGTTAACCCGTTTAAAAAAACCGAGGCGCAAAACAGCCGGACTCCTGCTCAAAAAGATGCGGAAATTGCAGCATTAAAAGAACGCATTGCCGTGCTGGAGAAAATCGTCACCGAACCGGCTTATGAACTCAATCAGGAATTGAATAAGTTGTGTCGGTAGAAAAGAACCGTTATCCCGGCTTATTTTATAATGTCATCCCGGCCGATTTATAACGTCATCCCGGCCTCCGAGCCGGGATCTCCTTAACGGCCTGATTGCCTGATACAATCTTATGGAGTGAGCAACACTGCTCAGGAGATCCCGGATAGCTGCTGTAGCAGCTTCCGGGATGACGGTGTGGTAGAGATTCCTACATATCACTCACCTTT